>CACYBO010000067.1 GCA_902772685.1 uncultured Eubacteriales bacterium
GTATTGAAGAAGACAGCTGCAAGGGTCGTGTCATCATCCTTATCTTCGTAGATGTCCTGTAAATCGCTTGGCATAATCATATCCGGAATCTGCGGACCAAGAAGTGTATCATAGGAAATAGCGCTGTCAACGTGATCAATTTTCTCGATCTTCCGGCAGCATTTGTCGATATCCCTGTCGCTCATCCCCTTGAACATGACCATGGCGAAGCCGCCCTTGTCGAATTCATCAAGCAGGATATCCTGTCCCTGCACTGTCTCCATGGAATCAGGCAAATACAGCAAAACGTCGTAGTTTACGCCTGTCTTCAGGAACCCGATCGCGGACGGAACGAGAAGAACAAGTCCGATTATCAGGATAATTATTCTTTTTTTGACAACAGTTCTTCCGAACTTAAGCATTCCGGCCTCCATACACCGTATTGACTAAGGATACGATGTTTATACATTTATGCATGGTAATACTAACAAAAGCACAGGTTAGTTTAAACTTACAATAAAAATAGAGTGCACAAATTTTGTGCACTCTACATTATTTGTCCAAATATCAGAGTGTCCTCTCAATACTGTACAACAGGCTGTCAATCGTACCGTCAAATACACTGTTATACAGATGGGCAAGCTCTTCCGGACTCTCTTTCATATCGTCTTCGATCCACCCCAGAACTGCTCCGAGCAGCGCATTCTTGTAGAAATCCGCTGCGAGCGAGATTGCCCTGTCACTGTAGTTGTCGTTTCTTGTTTCCTCAGCGACAATACCGCGGACAAAATCAAATACGACGGTATCCAGAAATCTGTCCAGAGTTTCCCGGTCGACAGATTTGTAGATATGATCGATTGCTGTCTTGTTTACATAGAGGAATCTGAGTTCGTCAACAAAATTGCTCTCCCATGACTCTTCCTCCTCATGGGCCTTCAGAATCGCCTCTGTCTGTTCTACAAAATACTTCGTAAGCACATCGTAGATATCATGGAAATGATAGTAAAAGGTGTTTCTGGATATCCCGCATGATTCGGTAAGGTCCTTGACGGTGATTTTATCAACCGTGTGTGTTTTTAGCATCTCGTTGAGCGTCTCAACAATCGCTTTTTCCGTGAAATTAGCCATAATGCTTCCTATTTCAGATTTTCAGGATTCAGCCCTTCCAGTTCCGGCAGAACGAAGATGCCGTTCTCCCTGATCAGAACGTCGTCAAACCAGATCTTCCCGCCGCCGTATTCAGGCCTTTGAATCATGACAAGATCCCAGTGATTGGCAGACTTATTCCCGTTAGGCGCATCTTCATAGCACATTCCCGGCGTCAGGTGGAATGAACCGCATATCTTCTCATCGAACAGTGTATCCTTCATCGGATGGAGGATATATGGATTCACGCCAATTGCGAATTCACCGAAGTATCTGGCGCCCTCGTCTACATCCAGAAGCTCGTTGATGCGTTTGTCATCATTGGAGCTTGCCTTAACGATTTTACCGTCTTTTACTTCAAAAACTATATTTTCATATGTGAAACCCTGCTCTTCCGACGGCGTGTTGTATGAGATAACTCCATTCATGGAGTCTCTCACCGGTGCCGTGTAAACCTCGCCGTCAGGAATGTTCATATGCCCGTCACACTTAACCGCTCCAATGCCCTTAATAGAGAACGTCAGATCGGTTCCCGGACCTTCGATGTGAACCTTGTCTGTTCTGTCCATCAGTTCCTTCAGAGGATCCATCGCTTTGCTCATCTTACTGTAGTCTAAAGTACAGACATCGAAGTAAAAGTCCTCGAACTTCTCCAGACTGCTGTTAGCCAGCTGGGCCATGGCGAAATTCGGGTATCTGAGGACGACCCACTTTGTCTCGTTTACGCGGTAGTCGAGAGTCGGTCTGGTGAGTTTACTGTAAAGATTCATCTTATCAGACGGGACGTCAGATAATTCTGCTGTGTTGTTTCCGCCTCTAATAGCGATATAAGCCTGCATTCCTTTCATCTGGGCCAGGTCGATTTCATCCTTAAACTTAATCTGTTCTTCCGTACATCCCAGAAGTATTTCTCTTGTTATCTGAGAATCTCTGATCTCGACATACGGCAGGCCGCCCTTCGCGTAGACGTTCTTGATGAGCTGACGCGCAAGGTTTTTGCTCATTTCGCCTTCGTAGCTGATCAGCACGTTGTCACCCTGCTGAATATCAGTTGAATAATCTGTCAATAAATCAGCAAGTTCTTTGATTCTAGGGTCCATAATCATTCTCCTTAAACTTCTACTTGTAATATTTCGGTCATTTCTATGATTCCGCCGAGTCCGATTTCGCTGACCTTCCCGCCGTTCTTCTTTACGGATGCGTTAAGGGTACCGTCAGGCTGTCTGAAAATGTACTCGAAGGTTCCATCATTCTCTGATGCTGATTTTGCAACCGCTGCCGCAGCTGTGCCGGAACCGCAGCTGCCTTCGAAGTAGGTAGTGTCAACATCCCGTACGTATACTACAGGGGACATCAAATCCTTTTCTTCATTCATGAACATAACACCGAAGGCATCCATCTCCGGATCCACTTCTGAATAGATGAACTGCTTGATTCTGTCGAACTTCTCCTCTTCCGGTTCCACTCCGGGAATAATGATGTGTGAGATGCCATCAAATACAACGAGCGGATAAGTCCCTTCGATACCGACCGGAGAAGTATCTATCATTTTCAGATCCACCGGCAAAGGCATCTGAATTACGGAATCGTGCTTTTTCGGATCGACCGTTGCCGTAAGAAGATCGCTGCATCCGCTGACGCGCACAGTGATTGTCTTCTTACCGTCTCCGCAGTCATCTCCTTCTCCCAGGAACAAAGCCCGGTAATAAGCGTATGATCTGGATGCGTTTCCGCAGAATTCAAGGCCGCACATCTCCATAATCGGAGCTTCGGAGATGTCCTGATTTTTCTCTTCCACAATGAACGCGACCTGCTCGCCGTAAGCAACATCACGCCAGCTGCACTGCGGTCCGAAATCTATTTCCAGCAGTTTTTTTGCTGTTTCAGCATATTGACTTCTTGAAACCGGCGTGAGCACCATGATGGTGGTGTTGCCGGCCGGATCAAAAACGATGATATCCAGTTTCTGTGTCATAGTCGGAACCTCCCGCATATGATAATAACATATTTTTCAGATATGGTTTGCATTTTTTGCCGATGCCGTTTACAATAAGTCCA
>CACYBO010000068.1 GCA_902772685.1 uncultured Eubacteriales bacterium
ATCACAAGATCGGCGCCCTGCGTTTCCGCTGATTCAGGCACGCCGAACGTGTCGCACGCTGCGCCAGACCCGTCTTCGAAGAACTTCAGGTGCGCTCCGTGGGCCTGATCCACGATCAGGTACTTTCCGGCAGCGTGAACGATGTCCGCGATAGCGCGGATGTCGCTGCAGATTCCGTAGTAGTTCGGGCTCGGCAGAATCACTGCACAAGCATCCGGATGCTCTTCCATCAAACGCGCGATCTCTGCTGGTTCGACAGGTCCGGTGATGCCGTATTCCTCCACCATAGACGGATAGGCATAAACAGGACGAATCCCGCCCAGCGTGAGGCCGCTGAACACAGACTTATGGCAGTTCCGCGCCATGATCAGTTCGCCGCCTTGCGGGACGCAGGCCATGATGGACGCAATGATTCCCCCGCTTGAGCCGTTGATCAGCAGATAGGAAGCTTTTGCATCATAGAGTGCACGGTATTTAGCCATCGTGTCGGCGATGATGCTCTCGGTCTGGAACAGGTTGTCCGCGCCTACGATTTCGGTGATGTCGCAGTCGACGATGTGCTCCAGGAACGCTTCGTAGCCATAGCGCCGGTAGAGGCGCGCGCCCTTGTGGCCGGGCATGTGAAAGGATACCGGGTCTTTGCCGGCGTGGTCGATAAGAAACTGTGTAACGCCTTTGTTGTTCATGGTGATACTCCTTGATTGTTGATGAGGTCATTGTATCACAGAACCGCAGGATTGATTACGAAAAAGGCAGTTATATAGGCCTTATTTCCGAAAAGCATAGGTCAATGACCTACGAAAAACAACGAAAAGACCTATACGGACCGCCTTGTGCAGCATGGGGGCTGGATACAACAGGTGACGAATATATGTTCTTGAACAGACGTTCTCGCAATGGTATAATTGAAGCATGGAAGAGATACTCATGCAAAAGCTTCAGATTCTGGCCGATAGCGCCAAGTACGACGTGTCCTGCTCGAGCAGCGGGTCGAATCGTGCTGCCAACGGGAGAATGGGCAGCGGCCACATGGCGGGGATCTGTCATAGCTGGTCCGCGGACGGCCGCTGTGTTTCGCTTCTGAAAGTGCTGTTCACCAACAAGTGCGTCTATAACTGCGAATACTGTGTGAACAAACGGACGAACGACTTCCCGCGCGCATCTTTTGAGCCGGATGAACTGGCCAGACTGACCATCGAATTCTACAAGAGGAATTATATCGAAGGGCTGTTTTTGAGCTCTGCAGTTGAAGTGTCTCCGGACTATACGGCGGAGAGGATTCTCCAGTGTCTGGAACTGCTTCGGTACAAATATGGATTTGCCGGATACATCCACGCCAAGATCATTCCGGGGGTTTCGCCGGAGATTTTACACAGAATCGGACTGGTGGCAGACCGGCTCAGCGTGAATATTGAAATGCCTACGAGCAAAAGCCTGGCAGCCTTTGCGCCTCAGAAGAAACCAAAGCAGATCTTCGCGCCCATGAGGCAGATCACGAACACACTGATAGAGACGCGTTCCCTCAAGGGACCGGGGACAATGTTCAAAGGGCAGCGGCTGAATACAGCGGACAACTATCTTGGACCGATGGGATTGGAAGACGATGCGATGGGACCGGAGGGCAGTTCGGCTGACCTGCCGGTGCTGTCACGTTCAGCCGGCGCATCTGTCACACCGGGGAAGGGAACCTTCGCAGCGGCGGGGCAGACCACGCAGATGATCATCGGCGCAGGTGGAGAAAGCGATGCCAGCATCCTGACGACGAGTGAGAATCTCTACCGGACATTTAAGATGAAACGCGTCTATTATTCCGCCTATATTCCGGTAGTCGATTCACCGATTCTTCCAGACAAGGCTGCGGCTCCGCCGCTGAAGCGGGAACACCGGATCTATCAGGCGGACTGGCTGCTGCGATTTTATGGGTTTACGGTGAGCGAGCTGTTCCGGAGCGGCGGGGAGAATCTGGATCCGGATCTGGATCCGAAGGTGACATGGGCCCTGCGCAATCTGGATCAATTCCCGATGGAGATTAACAGAGCGTCCTACGAAGAACTGATGCGGATTCCGGGAATCGGGCACAAGTCGGCGAAACGCATTCTGCGCCAGCGGCGGTTTGCGGCGGTCCGGTTCGATGACCTGAAGAAGATGGGCGTCGTGGTGAAGCGGGCCAAGTATTTCGTACTGTGCTGCGGGAGATATTACGGAGACAGATTTTTCGAACCGGAAACGATCCGGAACTCCTTACTGCAGATGGAGAGCGGGCTGCAGCTGTCCATGTTCGATAACGACTGGAAGCGGATTGAAGAAGGCGCGCGGCAGGAAAAGCTCGCCGCGGCCGGGGTGATTTGAGCAGGAGCGTTTCGAAATGATAGATTATCTTTATGACGGCACATTTGAAGGACTGCTGACCTGTGTCTACCATCACTACTATACCGATAAGGCGGCAGGGATTTATCCAAAGGAAGAATATCAGCCGAACCTGCTGAATGGATACATGGAAGTGGAGACGGAGCAGGATAAGGCAGACCGTGTCTACAACGCCATAGAGGGGAAGATATCTGATTATTCTTTGCGCCTGATCTACCGGGCGTTTCTTTCGGATGCCCCGGAAAAGGAAAACGTGATTCTCAAATACATCCTGCTCGGTTTCCGGATCGGTCCGTCGATAGGATCCCTGCACGCTGTGGCAGAGGTAAATGAATTGGAAGACCTGGTCCGCAAGGTCGGAAACGAGCGGGAACGGATGCTGCAGTTCGTAAGATTCGAGGTCATGGAAGCGACCGGCGCCGCTCCTGAGGGTGCTCCGTCCACACAGATTCTCTACGCCCGTGTTGAGCCGTCCTGCAATGTGCTTGCACTGGTTGCCCACCACTTCGCCGAGCGGTTCAGCCACGATCCGCTGATCATTCATGACGTAGGCCGGGATATGGCGGTCTTTGCTTATGAGGGCGATTGGTACGTTGCGGACTTTGATGGCAGGCACCTACCTGACGGCACAGCAATCATGCAGTCAGAAGACGAGCGTTCTTATCAGAGCCTCTGGCGGACCTATTTCGACCACATCGCCATCAAGGAGCGCACAAACCCGCGCTGCCAGAAGAACCACATGCCGGTCCGGTACTGGAAGCATTTGACTGAGGTGAATGGTTTGACAGAAACTGTCCCATCTTTTTAAGGAAAGTATGATATAATTATATATCAACGTAAATTATCATCTGAAGGCTTCAAAAGGGTAATCAAAATGACAACTTTCATGCGCAGGGTTCCTGCGTTGATGCTCGGACTGATCCTCATCGTGTCTTTGACACTGGGTCTCGCAAAGCCAGTGGCTGCTTTTGCAGAAGACTATGACGGGTCGACAGTTCCGACGA
>CACYBO010000069.1 GCA_902772685.1 uncultured Eubacteriales bacterium
GCAAAAACAAAGTACAAAAAAAGTGAACATTGATCAGCAGAAATGCTTTCCCATGTTCACTTTTTCTTTTCGCACATTCGACTTATATGATTCTTTTAAGCGCACTTATCTAGACAAGGCAAAGGATTCTGTCTTCTGTCTGACCTTTTCCTTCAGCCAGGTTTCAAAGATCTGATTATCTGGATTTATGATTATGGTTTTTTCAGTAATTCAGGTTAATCCGTAATACGGACAAGAACGGTGTTACCTGTCTCTGTGTCAGATTCATATTCGTAGGTCAGAACATCAACAGAGGCTTTCAGCACTTTATAGGAAAGAGTGTTATCACTCTCCGCCGGATCAAATTTATCTCCACCGTAACGTACCGTAACCGTCGCTGTATGCTCCGCCTCGGCATAATCCAGCGTGAAGTACAGCGGCTGTTTATGAAGCACACCGCGCAGCAGCTGCTGTACCAGTTCTTCAAAGGCCAAACGGATACGGTATTTCATCCGAGAAGTTATCATATTGCTCTGACAGTAACGGTCGATCTCTTCACCCGCAGCGGCGAAGTCGTAATCTGGGCTGTCCACGGTTAGTTCAAGGACTTTCAGATGAGAGATGAATTGACGGGTGCGGCTATGTTTCGGTGCATCAAAGATCTGCTCCGGAGGGCCGTCCTCGTAGATTCCGCCCTGATCCAAATATAAGACGCGGTTGCAGATTGCTCTCGCGAACTGCATTTCATGGGTCACGATCAGTATGGTTTTCCCCGTCTGTGTCAGGTCCTGGATGACCGTCTGCACCTCTTTAACCATCGCTGGGTCCAGTGCACTCGTCGGTTCGTCAAGCAGGATGACATCCGGGTCCATGGCCAGGGTTCTGGCAATGGCCACACGCTGCATCTGTCCGCCGGAGAGCTGATCGGGGTATTGCAATTCCCTTCCTTGGAGGCCGACGCGTTTCAAAAGGGCGATGCCGGTTTCGTAGGCTTCCTGCTTGGACTTTTTAAGAATGTCCATCGGAGCCAGCATGAGGTTTTCAATTACCGTCAGGTGACCGAAGAGGTTGAAGGACTGGAAAACCATGCCCATCCTGCGACGGGCTTGTGTCACATCGTACTTCGGTGCGGTGATATCCACCCCATCCAGCAGGATCTGTCCTGCTGTAGGCTTTTCCAGCAGGTTGATGCAGCGTAGCAGCGTACTTTTTCCAGAACCAGATGGTCCGATGATGGAGATGACATCTCCATCATTGATGATTGTATTTACGTCCACGAGAGGTGTTGCCCGCTCGTATTTCTTTTCCAGATGTTTTAGTTCGATCATTTCAGGCTCACCCCTTTCAGAATGTCCTCTTTTTTGCGCATACGTGAGTCAACGCCTCTGCCCAGCCGGTTTACGATGGCGGTGAGGATGCCAGCCAGGATGAAGTAGATGATTGCTACGGCAATCAGCGGGAAGAAGGCTTCATAGGTTCGGCTGCGGACGATATCGCCCATCTTGGTGAGATCCTGCACCGCGACATAGCCAACGATGGCCGTGGCCTTGATTGTAGCGGTGATCTCGCCCTTATACGCCGGGAAGAAGTGTGGCAGTGCCTGAGGCAGTATCACGCGGAAGAAGGCCAGGCGGTCAGCATAACCCAGGGAGTAGGCCGCCTCTATCTGCCCTTTGTCGACAGCGCCGACACCGCTGCACAGCATATTATAAACGGCAGCGCCAAAAACCAGTGTAAAGCCAATGATTGACACAAAGGCGCCGGAAATTGCCACTTTTCCAAAGATGATGAAATAAAGGATCATCAGCAGCACGACCATCGGCATGCCCTGAATGAGCCAGATGCAGAAGCGGGTAACGGCATTTGCGATACGGTTGCCGCATCGGCACAGCAGATAGACGCCAAAGCCCAGAATTGTGCCAAGGACAATCGATGACACGGTTATGAGCAGTGTGGTGCCGATGCCCTCTACGAAAAGTTTCCAGCGGTTTTCGCGGATGAAGGTCTTGTTAAAACTCTCTTTGACGGAGGCTATAAAGCCGCTGTCAGTGTCTTCCACAGGTTTCAGCACGACCATCGCTGCGCCGCCGGAGAAATCCGGTTCAGCGAAGTAAAGTGTTTCCATACGCTCTTCCGTGACGGAGAGGCCTGTGCAGGCCACGTCGCTTTTTCCGGACTGCACGGCGGGTAACATCTCATTGAAGACTAAGCTGTCGATTTCAAGAGCGTAGCCGCGCGCTTCGCAGAACATCGCGAAAATCTCAATTTCATAGCCGGAATAGAAGTCCTCTTTAGAAAGAACAAAAGGTGGATTATCGACCGTGACCATGCGGATAGTGCCGTTTTTCGGGGGCAAAGAGCGGTAATCGAGACTTTCCAGCGCAGCCAGATCAGAGCTGTCAAACCACTTGTGCTGCAGCCGCTCCAGAGTTCCATCAGCCATAAGACCGCGAAGATAATCGCTGTACTCTGTACATAATGTTTGTCCGCGTTCGCTTTTCGTAAAGGCGGCGGCAAACTCGAAGTGTCCCAGTGAACTCGGGTGGATCTCGAGTGCATTGTCCTGTACCAGCATGTTGCGGGCGACAGGAGTGTCCTGTGCAAATGCGTCGATCCTGCCATCCTTCAGGGCGCTGACCAGATCAGCGATAGTATTGAAATAAACGATTTGTGCCGTGGGCAGCTCTTCCTTAAGGATATCCGGGAAGATCGTGCCTGTCTCAACACCGATTTTGGCGTGGGACAGATCGATCGGCAGTTTCTGCGCTGTATCTGAAGCCGGCATGCCCGAGGTATCGCTCACCATGATGGCATTTTCGCTTGTAAATAATGCATTTGAATATGGAATTGTTGTGCCGCGTTCCGGCGTGTAATAGAGGTTGGACATGATACAGTCTACATCACCGCTCTCTGCTGCCGCGATGAGCCCGGCAAAGTCGTAGATCTTGAATTCTATGTCCGCATCCAGCCAGCTTGCGAAGCGGTACGCCAGCTCAATGTCGTAGCCGCGCAGCCGCGTTCCAACATAATAGGAATAGGGTTCCACAGAGCCGGTCGTCCCGACGCGCAGAAGAGTCTTTGGATTTTCTGGCGTTGGGATGTTTGGCATTGCCTCGTTTCCTAACAACACCCAGCGGTAATACATATCGTCCAGTATCCCGTCCGCCCTTTGTTTGGCGATGAAACTGTTGAGCCGATCCGTGAAATTCGGAATGGGTGTCAAAGGAGAGATACCAACCGCGATAGTGTTGGCGTTATAGGACTCATCCAGCAAGCGTACGCCTTCCAGTCCGTTTTCGATCGCAAGTTCCATGATGCTTCGAGAGTAGATAAAGGCGTCGATCCTGCCATTTGCCACATCGGCATAGGCTGCGAGTCTGTCACTGTACGGGACAATTTCAACATTAGGATAGTCATGCCGGAGCTGTGCCTCCTCTGGAACACCGGCCTCCACGCCGATCTTTCTTCCAGGTTCGCTGAGCTGCGACAGCCGCGTGACCGGTGCACCCTTCTTTGGACTGCAGCCAGCCAGCAGCAATAGCGGCAGCAGCAGTATCGGAACAAGTATGGTGATATGTTTTCTGTTCATATTCTTACCTCTGTTGAGTTGTGAAACCCATTATTTGAACAAGAAATAGTTAAGATAATTCAATGATAAGGCCTGGCATTTTGCCTGACAAGGGGTCAGAACTTTAGATATAACTCTGATATGTCTTGTATTGTATTTCGTATATTATGACGATTTGCAGACTGATAATTTAGCGAAGTTATAACAAATAAATATGCTTGGCCAGAGCCTTTTGAAGAAGACAAATTCTATCCGTATGCCGTTGATGGATCATCCTGTCAGAAAGATATTCAGGTTAAAAACTTCTGTATATCACAGATTAGTTGTTTTTAAAGCCGACTAATTGAAAAACGCCTAATCAAATAAAGGTGTTGAGTAATATCTTTCACCGGTATCAGGACAGATCGTAACGACTTTTTTGCCTTTACCGAGTTTCTTAGCGAGTTTAAGGGCAGCGGCGACATTGGTACCGGAACTTATACCGCACAGCAGTCCTTCTTTTTTTGCGAGCATCTTACTGACGGCGATCGCTTCTTCATCAGAGATGATACAGATCTCATCATAGATACTCTGATCAAAGATCGGCGGAATGACGCCATCACCAATACCCATCTGCAGGTGTGATGAGATCGGTTTTCCCGAGAGGATCGCGGCATTTTCCGGTTCTGCGACCCAGATCTCGATTTCGGGATTTTTCTGTTTAAGTACTTCACCGATACCGCTGATCGTACCGCCGGTGCCAAAGCCTGAGACAAAGCCATCGATCTGTTCAAGATCCTTTACGATCTCTTCACCGGTCTGCTTCTGAGCGATGACATTGGCGGGATTTTCAAACTGTCCCGGGACAAAGACAAAGGGATCTTCCTTGGCAGAATTGTCGACGATCTGCTGACACTTCTTTATGCATTCACCGATATTTCCTTCATCGTGGACCAGTCTGACCTGGGCTCCATACATTTCGATCAGTTTCCTTCTTTCAACGGAAACCGAATCGGGCATGACGATGACGACTTTATAGCCTTTGACAGCACCGATCATTGCCAAGGCAATACCCTGATTGCCTGATGTACATTCAACGATCAGTGAATTCTCGTTTAAAAGGCCTTTGTTTTCGGCATCCGTGATCATTCCATAAGCAGTTCTGGTTTTGATCGAAGCACCGATATTCACGGCTTCGTATTTGACGTAGATCTCAGCAGAGTCTTCATCTGTCATTCTATTCAATCTGATTAAAGGCGTATGTCCGATCGCCTCAAGTGCGGATTTATATAACATCATTTAAAATATAGCATATTTATAAAAATAATAGAGCCGGAAATTTTTGATATACTAAGATATAGATGAAAAAGCATTTGGCAAATATTATAACCCTTTCAAGGATAATCTCCTGTTTCTGTATGATCTTTACCGAAGCACTGTCTTATCCTTTTTATTATTTCTATATCTGGTGCGGTCTGTCCGATATACTGGATGGTTTTGTGGC
>CACYBO010000070.1 GCA_902772685.1 uncultured Eubacteriales bacterium
CGGAAGTCCCGTGAAACTACCGCCGAAGAAGGCCACTTCAATTGTTTCCAGCCCACGGTCAGTCAGAGTGGGGAGATATGTTTCTATGATTCTGCGCACATCTGCGGGAGTCACGTCCGGCTGGCGGGCGGTAATTGCCTTCTGATTGCAGAACACGCAGTCGTTGGGACAGCCGCGATGCGGTATGAATATCGGAATGATGGCGTGTTTCTTCATGTTTTACTCCACTGCGATGATGCTGCCGATGTCCTCAAGACCGTAATCTTCAAACCAGACAGGCAGTATATTGCGGCTCTTGATGAACTCGGTGATCGCTTTGAAATCCGGATGGACGCTGAGGTCACCATTGAAGATAATTGCGCGCTGGTCTGTCATCTCACCGCTGTTCACGTAGATATTTCCCGCCGTTCCGCCGATGAAGCCGGTATCAAAGCCCTTGAGCTTTATGTGGCCTCTGCTTATCATAAGCACGCTGGCACCCTGTGATTCCAGTGGTTTTGCGATGGATTCATCGGAGACAATAAAAGAATTATCGTCAACCGGAAGACACATGCATCTGGTGTACCCCTGACGCACACTGAGTATCTTGATATCACGGTGGTCGCCTTCATCTGGAAGCCTATGGAGACTGCGGTGCCAAGTGACCATGGCTTCTTTGAGCTCTGGATCGGTTTTTTCTGCAAGGTGCACCACATAGTTTCTGGTGCAGACCGCATTGTAGATGATATCCTGAGGATACGCGACAGCAAGTTTCTCAGGATCACCAAAAAATATGCCTGCTTCGCTCCACAGACCGAGCTGACACATATAAAGATCCGGATGAGTGGCAATGCGGGGGTCTACATGCGCGGGACGGGTTGGATGAAGCCTGCCGTCCTCACCGCGTTCCAGACCCAGTGCAGCATTGATATCCGAAGTGTGTTCGTTTATGATTCCAAATTCCGTAACAGTATTGATTTCATAGCCCTGATCGACCAGAAACGAGACCATGGATTTGCCTGCGAGGCGCGATACATATGCTTTCTTCATGGGATTATTATAAGATGAACGGCATGCCTTTGCAAATATGTGCTATACTGTAGCCATGGTTGAAATAGGAAACACCTGGGATGACGTTCTCAGGGGAGAATTTGAAAAAGAATACTATCTGAAACTCAGGGAATTTCTGAAGGAGGAATACTCCACAAGGCGGATCTATCCGTCGATGGAGAACATCTTCAGGGCCTTTAAAGAGACGCCGTACGACAAAGTCAAAGCCGTGATCCTCGGACAGGATCCATATCATGAGCCGGGACAGGCGCAGGGGCTGTGTTTTTCTGTGCCGGAAGGTGTGAAACAGCCGCCGTCTCTTGTGAATATCTTCAAGGAGATGAGGAGCGATCTGGGGATAACCCCGCCGTCCCATGGAAATCTGCTCGCCTGGACCAGGCAGGGGGTGCTGCTGCTCAACGCGGTGCTTACGGTGCGCGAACACGAGGCCAATTCACACAAGGGCAAAGGCTGGGAGAACTTCACGGACAGGGTCATAAGTCTCCTGAACGAAAGGGAAGATCCTGTAGTTTTTATTCTCTGGGGCGCGAACGCCAGAGCGAAAGCGGCGCTGATCACCAATGACAGGCACTGCATCATTACGGGCGCTCACCCAAGCCCGCTTTCCGCTCATAACGGCTTCTGGGGCGGCAGATATTTCTCCAGAACCAATGAGTTCCTCGAGGAGAGAGGATACGAACCAATCAACTGGAGGATACCTGAGTAATACGATGAAACTGCTTGCCCTCTACTGGAGTTTTCTTGTTATCGGATATATTATCGCGTGGAACGCATCAAAGAAAGGCAAAACGTTCCCATGGGTCGCGACAGCGATGATGGGTACGGTTTACGGCCTTTGCTTTATAATGGGGCTGAGGATGGGAGCCAACGAGCAGGTCATCTCGAATCTCGGTTCCATCGGCCTTATGGCGCTTGTCATCACGATCTGCTGTATCTTCGGCAGCATAGGCGCCATCTTTCTGACGCGGAAACTTCTGGGCATGGACAGGCACGGTGAGTTCATCTCCGATGCAAAATCAGATGATGGGGACGGGAGTCCCGGGTCCGGAAACAAGGCTGATCAAAAGAGTATGGATCTGAAGAGTACGTTTATTATTCTGGGAATCGTTGCCTGCGGAATGCTCATCGGTGCACTGCTGATCCTCAGAAGGTTTCCGGAAAAACTGGGAGAGTTTGATGTGGTATCAAATGACGCTCTGATTGTTCTTCTATGCATACTCATGTTCTTTGTCGGCCTGGATCTGGGCAGTTCGGGAACAGTTCTCGACAGTATCAGAAAAGCAGGATTCAGAGTGTTTGCATTTCCGGCTGCAACGATGATCGGAACCATGATTGCAGGCGTCGCGGCGTGTTTCATCATGGGATTCACCCTTAGGGAGAGCTCTGCAATCTGCATCGGATACGGATGGTACAGCTATGCGCCTATTATCATTGCAAATGCAGGGCAGCAGTACATGATCGCCAGCGCCGTGTCTTTCATGCACAATGTCATTCGTGAAGTAACGGGTATCATCTTCATTCCGCTTGTTGCAAGAAAAATCGGTTATCTGGAATCAACAGGTGTCCCCGGAATTGCGGCCATGGACGTATGTCTTCCAATCGTTGAGCGTGCGTGCGGACCGAACATGGTGGTTTATGCCTTTGCAACAGGTCTCATCATGTGTGTGGTGACTTCTGTGGGAGTTCCGCTTATCATGAGTCTTTGATTATCCCCCCATAAACAACAGCAAAAAAGAAAAAACTGTTGACATGTTAGTGGCGACTAACTATAATTGGAGCAGGAGGTTAGTGCTTGCTAACCACCATTGGCGTCAGAGGACTGCCGGTCAAGGAGGTGAGGTATTATGACTTTGTTGGAAGCACAGGAAGGCAAGACTTACACAGTCAGCGAAGTTGATACAAACGATGATGAGATGAGATCGTTTTTGTTCAGGCTCGGGTGTTATGAGGGAGAACCGATAACACTGATTTCCCGGAAGCGGAGAGGCTGTGTGGTGGTCATCAAGGACGGTCGCTATAGTTTCGACAACCAGCTCGCCGGAGCAGTGTCGATAGCAGAAGGGACTCCAAATAACTAGTTAATGATAAACAGGCATGATAGATCAGAACAGAGGAGGTAGTTTATGAGAATTGCTTTTGCCGGCAACCCGAACAGCGGCAAGACGACTATGTATAATATGCTGACGGGAGAAAATGAAAGAGTCGGTAACTGGGGCGGCGTTACCGTAGGCAAGAAGGAAGCCCCGTTTGCAGATGCCTACAGAAAGGGCAGGGATGTTACGGCGGTGGATCTGCCCGGTGCATATTCAATGTCACCATTCACACCGGAAGAAGGAATCACCAGCGAGTTTGTACGTGAGGAACATCCTGATGCGATCATCAACATTGTTGACGCAACGAACTTGAACAGGAGTCTCTTCTTCACAACACAGCTGCTGGAGCTGGGCATTCCCGTTGTTGTTGCGCTCAATAAGAGCGATATCAACGAGAAAGAAGGAACAACGATCGATGTCGCAGCTCTGGAAGAGAAGCTGGGATGCCCGGTCGTAAAGACAGTATCTACAGAAAAGACCAACAACGGATTGGAAGAAGTTGTTGAGAGAGCTTTGATGCTGGAAGGCAAAGGCCAGAAGGCGCCTTATCTGCAGGCGGACATCGATTTGCACGACAAAGCAGCTGTAGACGCGGAAGACAGAAAGCGTTTTGCGTTCGTGAATGAAATCGTTAAAGCAGTAGAAACCCGGAAAACGGCATCGAGCGAAACGACTAAGGCAGACAAACTGGACAGTGTGCTGACAAATCCTGTCGCAGGCATCATCATTTTCGCCGCAGTAATGTGGTGTGTATTCGCTATTTCACAGACTTATCTCGGAACCTGGATCGCAGACTGGCTCGTAGGCTGGATTGAAACATTCCAGGAATTCGTAGGCGGCGCAATGGAAAACAGCCCGGCGCTTCTCTCGACGATTATCGGCGACGGTATCATCGGCGGC
>CACYBO010000071.1 GCA_902772685.1 uncultured Eubacteriales bacterium
AAAGAATGATGTGACGGATACCGTCATCAATGAACTGGACAAGCTGCTGACGGCACGGGAGCTGGTCAAGGTCAAAATCCAGGAGGGTAGCCTTCTTGAGGCAAAGCCGACCGCCAATGAACTGGCTGAGATGCTGGGTGCGGATTTCGTGCAGGCAATCGGCCGGAAGTTTGTGCTCTACAGGCAGGCGCCGGAGAAGGAAAACAGGAAAATCATCCTGCCGAGAGGGTGAAACGCCGGAAGTGTGGGGCGTAACTGGAAGCGCGGAGAGAACGGAGTGAGGCATACTATGGATGATGTAGCAAGAATCAGTGAAATGGAAGACATCCTGGACAAAACCAAGGAGGCGCTGGAGAATTTGCATGGGGCGCTGGACTGTGTGGAAGATCTGCAGGATGATATGGGTCAGCTCTTTGCCTATTACGGCAGTGAGGTCTGGTTTGAGGACCGGGAGATGGAGCTGCCGCCGGATGTGAAGGCGGGGGTGCTGTCGGAGGACCTGGTGTACGATGCGGTCACCGACGCCCGGGACGCGGCGTTCCGGATGCTGGAGCTGGCGACGGATATACTGAAGAACAGGATCTAAAGAAGGGAGAAGCGATAAATGAAGACGAGAAAAGAGTATTCAGAGAGAAGACTGCTCGACGCGCTGAAGAGCAACATGGAAAGCGCAAAGGCATACCTGGACGATGACGAAAAGATGGAAGGGCTGTTCCAGGATTTCGAGAAGAAACTGGCGCAGATTCCGAAGATCGGTAGCAAGGCGAGCGATTTGGCGGTCCTCTGCTCCATGGTCAGGGCCTACGCGAAGAAACAGTATACGGACATTTCGATTGCGACGATTCTTCTGTCCATTGCTGCACTGATTTATGTTGTCAATCCAATGGATATCGTTCCGGATTTCATGCTCGGAGTCGGTCAGATAGATGATGCTGCGGCTATCGTTCTCGTTCTGCAGATGATTCAGATGGACCTGAACAAATATAAGAAATGGCAGGAAGCTAACGGCAAGAGATGACAAGATTTGCGTATCTGCTACCTTTAATAGCCGGTGCCGGCTGGGGATGCACCGGCCTGTTTGTCCGCACCCTCGACGACGCGGGATTCGACAACATCACGATTACCGTGTCCAGAGTCGCGGTTATGCTGCTTCTGATTGTCGCGGCAATGCTGGTGTATGACAGAAGCCTGTTCCGTATTGCAAAGGGCGACCTGCCTTTGCTTGCCGTAATCGGCATCAACGGACTGGTTCTGATGAACATCTGCTACAACATTTCGATCACGTCCCTGAGTATGTCGCTGGCATCGATTCTGCTCTGCACGGCACCCGTGTTCGTCATCATCATCGGGCGGATTCTGTTCGGCGAGAAAATCACGGTGACGCGGGTCGCCTGCATGCTCGGCGCACTGCTTGGCTGCGTGCTTTTGAGCGGCATCGTTGAGTCGGGCGAACTGAAGTGGAGCGTGCTCGGTCTGGCCATGGGCGTCGCGTCATCACTGACCAACGCGGTCTATGTTATCACGCTCAAAGAGGCGACGGATGTGCGGAAGATTCATC
The DNA here is from genome assembly GCA_902772685.1 of uncultured Eubacteriales bacterium. GTDB lineage: Bacteria > Bacillota > Clostridia > Peptostreptococcales > Anaerovoracaceae > Lentihominibacter. Next base: position 1,559 of record CACYBO010000071.1, read on the forward strand.
CGCTGACGATACAGTTTTATACCACCGTCATAGGCCTGGTTGTGATGCTGCCTTTCACAGATTTCGGGGTGATTGGTGAGTTTGTGGCGGAGAGGCCGGTTTGGGCTTCATTATTCCTGTTGGCGCACGCGTCGGTGGCGTCGCTGCTGCCGAACCTGCTGTATGCGATCGCGTTCCTTTATATCGACTCCAGTGTTGGGTCGATTCTGGCATCGGGAGCGGAACCGACAGCAGCCATGCTGGTGGGGCTGCTCGTGTATCACGAAGTCCCGACCGTGTTCGGGATTATCGGCATGGTCATCGTCATCATTTCGATGATCGTTCTGAGCAAGACAGACGCGAAGACGACGAGTTAACGAATAGTTCAGGAGGCAACATTATGGTTGGTAAAATCCAAATACTGGTAACTGTGTTTTTGGTAGCGGCAGCTTTGTTCGTTGCGGCTGACCTCTGCAAAAGCGATGTTTACGCTGCGGAAACGATATTCACCGTGTCAGAATATGAGGTTGATATGGATGAAGATATCTTTTCGTTGGATTTTCAGGAAGATGTGACGGTTACAGAAGTCACCTCATCGAATACTAAGGCTATCGTAGTCGGGCTCTATGATGACGGCGATTATTATGATTACAATGAATACGGCTCGTTCGTATATCTGCGTGTGCAAGGTGTGGGAAAATCGGTTATTACCGCAACGGACTCAGAAGGCAATACCGACACATGTACCGTCACTGTAAAACCAACCCCATTCGTTCTGAGTGATACAGAAGTAGTATTTTCAGATTATGAAGAAGACTATGGCCCTTATATCAGTTCTGAATCAAATGACATCAAATCCGTCAGAAGTTCGGACAATTCCATCGTAAAGGGGATACTGGAGGAAACCAATACTGTAAAAATCCAACCGGTTTCTGCGGGAAGTGCTGTTCTGACTATTACAGATATATACAATCAAACGGTCGCCGTTTCTGTTGAGATTACGCAGAAGTATATCGACGAGCGGACATATCTTGATTTGATGAAAAATGCTTGTGAAGAAGTATATTTATATTATAGAGATACTGAACTCGAATTTGCAACAGATCGATCATCAAAGATCAGGGATGTCAAAATCCAGGTTCAGATAGGAAGCAAATCATATACAGCAAAGTACTGTGGATATGACGGCGGGTATTACTATTGCAGGGTATCAAACCTTCCAGCCTTTGCTGCCGGAACGAATATCGTATGCACACTTACAAAAGGTGAGGCGGCTTATGTCTACAGAACTAAGATAATATCCGGGAATCTATCAAACAGTGCAGATTTCTATCTGGGCAGCAGTTGGGAGGACATATTGACCTATACATACACAGGAAAGATAATCACACCTCCTGCATATCTATATTATTATAACAGTAACTATAATGAGTTTACCTTAAGAAAGGGCACTGACTACAAATTAACGTATACAAACAACTTGAATGTTGGAACAGCAAAGGCAACAGCGACCGGAATAGGAAACTACGCGAAGAGCTCATCTCGAACGTTCACCATCATACCGAAAGGCACATCCCTTTCCAAGCTTACTGCCCAGAAAAAAGCGTTTACTGTTAAATGGAAAAAACAAGCTGCAAAGATGTCGAAATCCAGAATCAATGGATACCAGATCCGCTATTCGACCAAGAGCAGCATGGCCAAAGCCAAGTCAGTCAAAGTCAAAGGCTACGCCAAGACATCAAAGAAAATCAGCAAGTTAAAGAAGAAAACGAAATACTATGTCCAGATACGGACATACAAAACTGTCAGCGGTAAAACTTATTACAGCAAGTGGTCAGCTAAGAAAACCGTGAAGACCCGCTGACAGTTTGCGGGCCTCTCTCAGTACAGCTGCGGTCTGCGGTGTTTCAGCAGCGGCAGCTGTTCTCTGACGGCGTCGACTCTGTCCAGGTCGATATCGCCGTAGATGATCTGCTCCTTCTCATCGGCGTGCGCGATGAAATCGCCCCACGGGCTTGCGATGCAGGAGTTTCCGTAGGAAACATACACGCCGTTCTCATCTCTTGCAGGCGCGTTGGCGGCGAAGTAGACCTGATTGTCCAACGCCCGCGCGCGCATGGTCATATCCCAGTGAGCAGGACCTGTTGTCATATTGAAGGCCGCCGGAAGCACGATCAGTTTCGCCCCGGCCAGAGCCATCTTGCGGAACCATTCCGGGAAACGCACATCGTAGCAGATTGCTACGCCGATTTTGCAGTACTCAGTATCCAGAATCGTCATCTCTTCTCCCGCTGTCAGCGTATCGGATTCCATGAAGCGGATACCGCCTTCCACGTCGATGTCAAACAGATGCACTTTCCGGTGGCGTCCGATCAGGTCCCCCTGGCGGTTGAAACTGAAGGACGTGTTGTACACCTTGTCTCCGTCCAGTTCTGAAATGGATCCGCCGATCAGATAGATGCCGAGATCACTTGCCAGCTTCGACATGAATTCCACCGTCGGCCCGTCTGCCGGCTCCGCATACTCTCTGAAATAATCATTGGAATAAGGGCAGTCCCACATCTCCGGAAGAGCGATGACCTGCGCTCCGTTTTCCGCGGCCCGGCGCACGTGGTTTTCCGCGTTTTTCTTTGCTTCTTCCTTGTCCATCGATCCGCCGATCTGGCAGAGTCCCAGCTTGAATTTCATAACAGCCTCCCCGTTTTCAAACGTGTGCATAGTTTTCAAATATATACACATTATACAGACGTTTTTGCATTCGTTCAAATATGGTATGATGAAAGCGAATTGAAAGGGAGAGCAAAACCAATGAAGAAGATATTAGTATTTATAGTTACAATATGCATGGTCATGCTGTTCGCCGCGTGCGGCGGCGCGTCCGGCAGTCAGGAAGGCGCAGACCAGACGGAGCAGGCCGAACAGACGGACCAGACAGAACAGGAGACGCAGATGGATACGAAACATGCAAAACTGCTCTACATGGGGCACGCGAGTCTCAGAATCACAACGCCTGAGGATAAGGTGATCTACATCGACCCGTTTGCCGGTGAGGGTTATGAACCGGCGGCAGATCTGATCCTCGTCACCCACGGGCATTACGACCACAATGATCTGGATAAGGTCAAAAACCGCAGTGCGGATTGCGAAATCATCACATGGAAGGAAGCGCTGGAAGGCGGAGAACATCAGAGCTTCGATTTAGGGTACGCCAAAGTCCGGGCGGTTGAAGCGGGATACAATCAGAACCACAATGTCAGTGAGTGCGTCGGATACATTATTACCCTGTCCGACGGGGTGAAGGTATACGTCAGCGGAGACACCTCGAAGACTGAGCAGATGCCAGATCTGGCAGACGAGAATATT
>CACYBO010000072.1 GCA_902772685.1 uncultured Eubacteriales bacterium
AATCTGCCTGTGAGAATCGGACCGTGGGGATTTCTATCCAGCAAGACGTTATGGAGAGACGGCAGCATTTGTAAGATGAACGTGCAGAGAGCCACTTTAACGAAGAATGTGAAGGATTTCCCGGATCATTTGATCAAGCCAATTGTTATGGCATCCTTCGTCTCCCTGCTGGTCCCCGCAGTAGTTGTAAAGGAACTCGGTTTACCGATCAAAGAGTTCTTTATCTGGACGGATGACTGGGAATGGACAAGACGGCTCAGCAGGAAGTATCCGTGCTATCTGGTGACGAACTCTGTTGTGACACACAAGTCGAAGCAAAACATTAAGGCGGATATCGCGCATGAAACAGAGGACCGTTTGGACAGGTTCTATTATCTCTATCGCAACGATGTGGTTCTTTACAGGAGAGAGGGAATCAAAGGCTTTGCATATGAGTGCGTGAGGCTGGCGGGCCATATCGTGAGGGTAATACGAAACAGCGATCATAAGTGGAAACGGATAAAGAGAATAATTGGTGGGACGGCAGCCGGACTGAAGTTCTATCCGCAGATTGAGTATGTAGATCGGGGAGATGAAGAGCTGTGAAGTTACAAGGGCTTTGTAAGTCAGAGTCGATGCCTAAAGAACTATATTTCAGGGGAAAGGCATGTATAACTGATAGTGAGATTTGCATAGTCGCCGGAGAAGCTGTCTCATTCAATACTTATTTTAATATGTTTTCAACTACAGTATGGCGGAAATATACGGAAGTGGAAAGACTGTCCGTGACAATGACTGTGAAAGGATCCGGGACAGCAATAGTAATAGGGTTTAATCAGGATCCGCAAAAAGGAACAAGGCTGGTGAAAGTCCAGTTTACTGCTGAGAGCGTAGATACAATCACGTTGCTGGATGCTCTGATTTCTGATTTGCCGGAACACTTGTATGTTGCGATAAAAGCCGCAGAATGGGATGTAAACGTTTATGATATTGTTTATGAAACAGATGAAAAGTACACACATCCTGTCAGGGTTGCCTGCTCGTTCTGTACTTTTAAAAGAGAGAAGGAGCTTTTAAAAAACGTCCGTAATATTGCAGGACTTGATAAGGTTAATGTTTTTATCGCGGACAACGGTCACACTCTCAATACAGAAATGTTCTCAGATTTGCCCGGAACATATCTCTTCCGGAACAAAAACTACGGCGGTAGTTCCGGCTTTACGCGCTGCATGATTGAAGCTGTATTGAGACATGAGGATATACCCTTTACCCATGTCCTTCTCATGGATGATGACGCTCTGATTGAACCATATGTGGTAGAAAGGACAATTGCACTGCTCTCTGTGTTGAAGCCTGAGCATAGAGATAAAAATATTGGTGGTGCTATGCTCTCGTTGGAACAGCCTGCGATCCAGATGGAAAACGGAGCATGGATTGACCCTGAGACATGGCGGATTAAAGTGCCTGGGCTGTACTATGATCTCTCAAAGATAGACAAAATCATTGAGAATGAGAATGAAGTCCATGTGAATTATAATGGTTGGTTCTACTGTTGTATACCTGCATCATTCATCAGAGAAGACAATCTTCCCCTTCCTTTGTTCATCCACGCTGACGATCAGGAATACGGCATACGTAATACAGCAGGGGTAATACGGATGAACGGCATTTGTATCTGGCATCCGAATCCATGGTCAAAGAAACGGGCTTATATCGAATATTACGATGCCAGGAATGGCATGATTGCAATGTCGCGAACGAACCCGAAAATGCCATGGTTGTATGCCTGGATACGATCTGGAGTAATGGTGCTTAGGTTTATGCTTGCGTATCGATATGATGATGCTGAGTATACGTTGAGAGGATACGAGGATTATTACAAAGGCCCAGACTGGTTCAAAGAGCAGGATCCTGAAAAGTTGAACTTTGAAATGATGAATTGGAAGAAATATGAACAGTATTCTGCTTCAAAAAAGGAGATTGATCATTTGATCAATAACCCAGAGTCCGAAATGCAAAGCAAGAAAATCAGAAAGTTTCTGAATATGTTTCTCCCAGCTGTGAAGAGAAAAGCAGTCTTCGATATTAACCTGCCCA
>CACYBO010000073.1 GCA_902772685.1 uncultured Eubacteriales bacterium
CGCGATCGAAGAAGGACTGAGATTCGCTATCAGAGAAGGCGGAAGAACAGTAGGATCCGGCGTTGTAACTGAGGTTATCGAATAATCCGATTCCGGAAATAGTGATGCATAGCATCATAACTGATAAGACAATAAAGAGACGGCCAACGGCCGTCTCTTTTGTTATGCTTTTAATTGGAGAGGCACTTGCAAAAGGCAAGTGAATCATTTGCTGAATTCAATCGAATCGCTTCCCAGTTCCTCTTGTGTATTCTTGTCGTAAATATGGAATGACAGAGTGCCTTCCTGCGCGAACAGGGGAACAGGGTAGGCGAAGCGCGCATATCCCTTGGAGCCGGATTTCCAGCCGCTTCCGATCTGCTCGGTCTGACGCGCACCGGAAGGCCACTGGGCGTTATAGTAGATATCGAGCGATTCATCCGGAGGACCACCGCTGACAGACACATGGAAGTAGACGGTATCCGCTCTGCTGGCAGTTCCAATATCTGTTGAATAATCATCGGGGCTCAGATTTGCCACAATATTGAAGTGCCATGCGTAGTACTCGTTATAGATTTCATCTACACCGGAATAACCGATGTCATGAAGATCATCCAGATATTTCTCAAACTTATCTCCGCCGTCAGACTTGTGCGCTTTGACATATCCGTATTTTGCCTTATTGAATTTTTCAGACAGGTCCTCGCCGCCTTCCATTGCTGTCGCTTTTGTGTATAATCTGATAGCCCGTTCCCAACTCTCGTCCTCAAGACTTTTGTCCCCGGCAGTTACATAACTGCTGCGCAGGAACTCATTCATATCCTTTGTGCAGGCGGGAACATTGGATTCTATGCTTTCCGCCATCGCTTTTGCAGTGGCAGCTGCTTCTTTCTCCATGTTTGGTTTGATTATGTAGAAATAAGAATACAGTCCGGCTGCGGCAGCGAGTATTACGATAGCAGCGATTGCAATGATCAGCTTTGCCTTTGTCGAGAGCTTGCTGTCCTTTACCTCCACATTTGTGTAGGTCACGTCCATTCCTTCATACTTTCCGGCTTCTTCGCCCGGTTCATGCAGGAAGAACAGCGCCCGAAGGATGTCCCGCTCCAGGCCGCAGTTTGAGCAGGAATCGCCTTTGTTGAGCTGCCCGCACGTGCAGTACCAGTGATCGCCCTGTTCCTTGAACCAGTACTTCGGCTTTGTAGGGTTCGATGACATTTTCTCGATAACCTCTTCGTAGTTATCCATGATGTCATTATATTTTTCATCACCCGGAGTCAGCGGCTGAAGCGCGAACTGTTCTGATGGCTCTGGCTCACTGCTGTCACTGTCCTCGCCATCGTAATATTCAATCTCAAGATCAGGCTTCGGCCCCTTGTATGGCTCAGAGTCAGGCTCAAAGACCTGTTCCGGTTCAAAGTCGGTTTCCGGATCGTAAACGGGCTCCGGTTCGCTGACGGGCTCCGGCTCAGCTGCCGGTTCCGGATCGCGCGGTCCGAAGTCCCGGACAGCATCCAGGGCATCATAACTGTGAGTGCGGCTCATCTGCGACTGCTCATGCACATTTTTTTGAAGCTGAGCCATATCGTCGAGGTTTTCCGCGCTCTGTGTGTTGCGGTTAACAGGCGCTTCGCCCCGATCATAACTCTTTGATCCCTTGGCGATTTCGTCTAGTTCCCCCTGCGACAGAGTCTCTGTCGAAAACATTTTGTCCCGGATTTTTATTTTTTTCATTCTTTTTTATCCTCTTACCCCATTACCACACAAATTGCAGTCTTTTACGCATATATTATATCAACCGCCAAATATGCAAACAATAAAAGAAACCTTACAATTTGATAAGAAACGACCGCGCCAGCCGTCCGGCGCATGGTATAATACAGTCATGATGAATGACAGAAACAATGCAGGTTTAACAACTGAAAAAATACGTCTGTGGGGCATCGTTCAGGGCGTGGGCTTCCGGCCTTATGTCGCGAAGATCGCGGACAGACTGGGCATGAAGGGTGAAGTGCTGAACATAGGCGGCCTGGTGGACATCACGGTAACGGATACGGAGCAGCGGATAGATGACTTTGTAGAGACTCTGCTCGCGGAGAAGCCGGGACCTTCGGAGATCGTGCACATCAAAAGACAAAAGCAGCCTCCCGCAGACTTCAGCAAATTCACAATCATAAAGAGCGACGAGGGTGATGATGAAGCTGCCATGATACCGGCGGATCTTGCAATCTGTCCGGATTGTCTCAGGGAACTGTATGACAAAAGCAATCCGCGCTATCTGCATCCATTCATAAGCTGTCAGCTCTGCGGACCGCGTTATACGATCATCGACAGAATTCCATATGACAGGGACAATACATCAATGATAGATTTTCCTATGTGCGGATTCTGCGAAGGGGAGTATACGGATCTTCACGACCGGCGTCATCACGCCCAGACTATTTCATGTCACGATTGCGGTCCGGAGCTCCTGTGGATGAACAGCGCCGGGGAATGCGCCTGCGGGAATCCCGAATCGGATGCTGCAATCCTCGATAGGGCGTCGCAGATTCTGCAGGATGGCGGAGTTATCGCTTTCAAGTCGGTCGGCGGCTACAATCTGGTGGCGGATCCATTCAATGAGGATGCTGTTAAAAAACTGAGAGAAATCAAAAACAGAGAGACAAAGCCTTTCGCCGTCATGTTCCGAAGCCCCGAAGAAATACGCAGGTACTGCAGGATGGATGCAGTGGAGGAGAAACTGATTCAGTCCTCAGCCCGTCCGATTATTCTTCTGGAGCACAAGCTGGATGAAATCGAAGCAAAAGCCGGAAGCGGTGAAACGGCAGAAGAACTGCATGCCGGCAGTTTTACCGACCTCAAACGAAGCAGGTTCATAGGATCTTTTCTTCCGAGTTTTGCAGCGCAGTACATGCTGCTCGACCGTATCAGTCCGCTGATTTTCACAAGCGCGAATCCATCCGATCTGCCTATGATAAAAGACGATGAGGAGATGATCCGCTTTTGCGAAAAGGCCGGGAAGGTGGATGGAATCATCGCGAACAGACGCAGAATCAATGTCCGCGTTGACGATTCTGTTGTGCGTGTAATCGACGGCCAGCCGCAAATGATCCGCAGAAGCAAAGGCTATGCACCAGTACCGCTCTACGTCAGCGCGGGAAGCGGTGACCCGGACACAGGCGGCGGGGAATCCAAATTCAGTTTGCTGGCATGCGGCGGCCAGCTGAAGAACTCCTTCGCCCTGACGAAGGGGCCCTTTGCCTATGTAAGTCAGTATTTCGGGGACATGGACACCGTTGAGAACCAGAAGATATACGATGAGAATATCGGGCGTATGAGTGAATTGTTCCGAATCAGACCCCAGGCGGTCGTCTGTGACATGCACCCGCTATATCAGCCGACGGCATATGCGGAGAAGTACGCGAAGGAGCATGGGCTGCCTTTGCTTAAGGTACAGCATCACCACGCTCATGTCGCATCGGTCATGGCCGAGAACAATCTGGAGGGTAAAGTCATCGGTGTCTCTTTTGACGGTACGGGATACGGAACGGATGGTGCCATCTGGGGCGGAGAATTCCTTCTCTGCGAAGGCGGTGAGTTTGAGCGCATGGCTCATTTGAAATACATCGACATGATTGGCGGCGACTCCTCCATGAAGGACGCCCGCAGATCTGCGCTGAGTTACATGGCCGCTTACGGCAAAGGCAACGCTGCTGACGGCAAAGGCAATGCTGATGACAGTGAAGAAACCGCAGGCGTTCGGGAAATCACCGTTGACATTTCCGACATCATCGAATTCGGCGCAGCACAGCTCGCGGGATGTCCGGACAGTCTGCTTATTCTCAAAGCCCTCGAAAACGGAATCAATGCAATCAGAAGCTCAAGCATGGGGCGTCTCTTCGATGCGGTGTCCGCTTTGCTGGGCATCAAAGACTATAATGACTATGAGGGGCAGTGCGCGATTATGCTGGAAGACGCGGCTGCCTTTGCACAGAAACATCCGGGGACGGACAAAGCGTCAGATCTGGCCCTGCGCTTCCATGAACGCATCATAGACATGATTGCCGGAGAGTGCGATCAGATCAGAAAAGACACCGGCGCAAAGCAGGTAGCTCTGACAGGCGGCACGTTCCAGAACAAGATCCTCATGGAAGGCGTGCTGGAGAAACTGCGCGGCAGGGACTTCGATGTCTATTACAACATCAGCGTAAGTCCAAACGATGGGGGCGTTGCCTTGGGGCAGGCATTCATCGGAATGCACAAGATGTTGACAAATGTCAGATAATTGGTTATACTATCTAATAGTTAGACAACTTAATCATTTGAGCGTCTAACTGATTTAGTTTGTAAATAAGAGATCGGGGAGAGATCTCAATATTATGTAGTTTATGTTTTAGGAGGAAATGAAAATGTTGTTTGATCAGATTGCAGCTATCGTAGCAGAACACCTGGATTGTGATGTTGAGGAAATCAAGAGAGAGTCAAC
>CACYBO010000074.1 GCA_902772685.1 uncultured Eubacteriales bacterium
CGATCACGACCTGATCGATAGGGATGTCGCCCACTTCATCGATGGTCTTCGTGTTCTCCGGCAGGTGAGGGAATGCGACCGTCGGACGGATGGCTGACAGATCGATCTCATAGACCGCGGCATATTCCGCATCCGCATCCGCTGCAAAAGCAGTATAATCCCGGTCGGTCCGCTCTTCAATAAAAGCTTTCGTCACTTCGTCTACCGGGAAGATGCCGTTCTTACCGCCGGCCTCAATGGCCATGTTGCAGATGCAGAGACGGTCATCCATGGAGAGGGTGGCAACACCTGGTCCTGTGAATTCCATAGAGCGGTACAGTGCTCCGTCCACACCGATCATACCGATGATGTGCAGAATCACGTCCTTTCCGCTGATTCCTTCCTGCAGCGCGCTTGTCAACTTGAACTGCAGCGCTTCAGGCACTTTGAACCAGGCCTGACCCGTAGCGATGCCGGCTGCCAGATCTGTGGAACCCACGCCCGTCGAAAAGGCGCCCAGCGCCCCGTAGGTGCAGGTGTGGGAGTCCGCGCCGATTACGACATCGCCCGGCACGACCAGTCCTTTCTCCGGCAGGAGGGCGTGCTCGATGCCCATATCGCCCACGTCATAGAAGTTGTCGATGTCAAACCGCTTCGCGAAGGCGCGGCATTGTTTGCATTGTTCCGCGCTCTTGATGTCTTTATTCGGCGTGAAGTGATCCATGACGAGGGAGATGCGGCTTTTGTCGAATACGCTGTCAAAGCCGGCCCCGTCAAATTCATTGATCGATACCGGCCCCGTAATATCGTTGGCCAGCGTCATGTCCAGACGGGCGCTGATGAGCTGTCCCGCCGCGACCTGATCCAGCCCCGCGTGAGCGGCCAGTATCTTCTGTGTCATTGTCATTCCCATAGTGTATTAAATCCTTTCTAAACTGCTTCAGCTACTCTTGCTTTTGCATGATCTTCATCCAGGAAGTGCGTGCTCCTGTTCATCCGGTTCAGGGCGCTTACCAGTGCGTTGACAGAGGCCAGGATGATGTCGGCCTGGGTGCCGACGCCCCAGTACTCGTTGCCGTTTTTATCGGCGATGCAGATGTACGCTGCGGCCATGGAGTTCGAGTCCGCGCTGATTGCGTGCTCCGAATAGGTGATGAACTCATAGTTGCTGAAGTTGTATTCCGTCTTCCGCAGGGCGTTGCTGACCGCGTCCAGACGGCCGTTTCCGGTAGCCTTCAGATAGTAGATCTCATTGTTGATCTCCACGCGCATATCCACGCTGTAGGCATCGTCGCCCTTTGTTTTTGTGGTATCCAGGTGGCTGAAGCGCGCATGGGTGATGTCCAGCGGATCGAAGTAGTTGATGTACTCCTTGCTGAAGATCTCGAAGATTTCATCAGCGGAGAGTTCCTCTGAACGCCGGTCCGAAATGCCCTTCATCAGGTATCCGACCTCAGGCCGCATCAGCTGAGGGATGTCGAAACCGTGATCCCGTTTGATCAGGTAGGCGACGCCGCCCTTGCCGGACTGGCTGTTGATCCGGATGACGTTGCCATCGTATTTGCGGCCCACATCGTGCGGATCGATCGGCAGATAAGGTACCGTCCAACGGGACGGGTCTGTTTCCTCACGCCAGTTCATGCCCTTTGCGATGGCATCCTGGTGGGAACCGGAGAATGCTGCAAAGACAAGGGAGCCGCTGTATGGGTGGCGCGGGCTGACCTGCAGCCCGGTGAAGTGCTCATATGCACCGACGATGTCCGGCATATGGGAAAAATCCAGCCCGGGGTCCACGCCGTGACTGTACATGTTCATGGCCAGCGTGACGATGTCCACATTACCTGTCCGCTCACCGTTGCCGAACAGGGTGCCCTCGATTCGGTCTCCGCCTGCCAGCAGTCCCAGCTCAGCAGCAGCTACCGCTGTACCCCTGTCGTTGTGCGGGTGCAGAGAGATGCAGACGCTGTCCCTGTTGTGGAGATTTTTGCTCATGTATTCGACCTGGTTGGCGAAGACATGAGGCATGGACATTTCGACCGTCGCCGGCAGATTGATGATGACCTTGTTGTCCGGCGTCGGTTCCCAGATGTCGATGACAGCATTACAGACGTCCAGTGCATATTCCATCTCTGTGCCGGTGAAGCTCTCCGGTGAGTATTCGTACTGGTAATGTGTGTCCGGATGGTGCGCAGCGATCTCTTTGATCAGTTCAGCACCGTCCGTCGCGATTTTCTTGACTTCTTCCTGCGACGCCCGGAACACCTGCTGGCGCTGGGCGTAGGATACGGAGTTGTAAAGATGCACGACCGCATGCTTCACACCGTTCAGGGCCTCAAAAGTCTTTTCTATGATATGCCGTCTCGACTGGGTCAGAACCTGAATCACCACATCATCGGGGATCAGGTTGTCCTTGACCAGTCTGCGGATGAATTCGTATTCCGTATCGGAGGCAGCCGGGAAGCCGACCTCGATTTCCTTGAATCCGATGCGGCATAGAAACTTGAACATATCCAGCTTCTCCTGCAGAGTCATCGGCTCGATCAGAGCCTGATTGCCGTCTCTCAGATCGACGCTGCACCATCTGGGCGGCTCCGTCACGTGATCCCGTGAGATCCACTCGAAACTCTCCTGTGGAGGCGGGTAGTAACCCGGCTTGTACTTGGTGTGATTCACCATTGTTGTCTTTTTAGTCGCCATTGTCTTTTCTTCCTTTCGTTTTTTCTTGCTTTTGCAAATGAGCGACTGCTGA
>CACYBO010000075.1 GCA_902772685.1 uncultured Eubacteriales bacterium
CTTTTGCGTGATTATCATATTACAGAAAACCCGCAGATTTTGAACGGCTAATGATCAAAACCTGCGGGACGTTGCGTTCTCACAGCGCTTACGCTACCGTAACGACGCCGAATGTGATGAGAAATACGACGATTCCGGCAGCCACGACACCGGCGAAGATGATTGGAACGGCATTCTTCAGACGCAGGTCGAAGAATGCGGCTACCAGCGAGCCGGTCCAGGCACCTGTTCCCGGGAGCGGAACTGCTACAAGCAGGAACAGCCCGAACATCTCATACTTGACGAGCTTCTCACCGCCCTTGGCTGCTTTTGCTTCAAGCCTCGTAGCGATGCGGTCGAACTTCTCAAACCGATGCATCCAATCGAGGATGCGGCGGATGAAGATGATGATGAACGGGACAGGCACCATATTGCCGATGATGCTGACGATCAGAGCTGTCAGCGGCGAAAGACCCATTCCGACGCCGATCGGAAGGGCGCCTCTGAGCTCTATGATCGGCACCATTGAAATCAGAAAAGTGGCCAGTAATTTACCGGCGTATGTAGTCGTAAACCATGTAATCATGAGCAGATTATAACATAGAAAAACTTAAAAAAACATAGTCTTTGACTCTGCAGGGTGTATAATAAACTCAGTCGATATTATTATTATGCGCAAAGGAGGAGAGGTATCTAAATGAGAACTAAGAAATGGAGCAAATTGTTCGTATTTATGCTCGTTCTCGCCATGTGCGTGTGGACCTTGTCGGCATGCGGAGGTTCAGGCGGAGAAGCTGAAGAGCCTGCTTCGGATGAACCGGCAGCTGCTGCGGATGGTTATACTGCGTCTGAGGTAACATCGGATCTGTCGATGGCCGAAGCTGTCAAAGCATTCAATGATGCAGTAGACATGGACTACGCATATGATCTGGGATATGAACTGGCATATGACTGGGACAATCTGGCAGAAGCCAATGGCTGGAGATCCGCAGGATCAGATGCAGAGCATGCTACTGCAGATTATCTGGTTAAAGAATGGGAAAGCATCGGACTGCAGAATGTCGACAAACTGGGTTCGACATGCGATAAGTTCCAATTCAACAGCTCATCGATGAAAATCGCTGATTCAGATGTTGACTTCCACGGAAACGATCAGGAAGCTGTAGAGGCCGGAACAAACGGTCCTGCCTCCTATCAGGTTAATGGAACGGACGGAGATCTTACTGCTGAAATTGTTAACTGCAAGACGGGATTTGAAGCTGACTACGAAGGCAAAGATCTGGAAGGAAAGATCGCTCTCGTTCAGGTCGACCAGTCAAATGAAGCCTGGATCGACGTTTATATGGAACAGGCTCATAAAGCCGGAGCTGCAGCTCTCGTAACATGGGCGAACAGCGGATACGGTGAAGCCGGTACGTTCACGACGAACGTTCAGGACGTATGCTCAAGCGATCTGCTGCCGACAGTAGCGATCAGCGCTGATCAGGCAAAGAAAGTTAAGAAGGCCATCAAGGAAGGTCACACGGAGTGCACACTGAACGTTGATGCTGAGATGGTGGATAACGGCGGCACGACATATAACGTTGTCGGCATGATTCCGGGCAAGAGCCATGATCAGAAAATCGTCATATCAGCTCACTATGACAAGTACTGGTATGGATTCCAGGATGACTGCTGTGCAGTATCACTGGTAGCTGCTATCGCAAAGGCAATGGTAGATTCAGAATACGAGCCTGAGAACGACATCTACTTCATCGCTCACGGCGCTGAAGAGTGGGGCGTAACCGATTCCCAGTTCGACTGGACGACAGGCGCATGGGGCGTATGCGAAGAGCATTCCGATATTCCTGACAATTGCCTGGCGATGATCAACTGCGAACTGCCTGCTTTTGCACCGGCTGAAGGGCAGATGTCAATCGTATGTGTTCCTGAATTCAGAACACTCGTAGGCACGATGTTCGATTCGGGTCTGATCACCACTTCGGGCAAGGCTGTGTTTACAACAGAACCGGCAGATGCAACGACGATGGAAGACGGTATTACCTACAGAGTTCACGGGGTTCCATATCTGATCAACGGATTTGAAGATCAGGTATTCGTATCACACAACTATCATACGATAGCTGATAACGCTGAGACCTATGATGCAGATGTCTTCCAGACCAACATCGACTGGTACGGCGCATATGCGATGTACATCGATACGGAGCCGGCTCTTGAACTTGATACCGGAGTTCTCGCTAATTATCTGAAGAAGGGCTTCAACGAAGAGTATGCTAAGGAAGCCGGCATTGATACAGAGAAGTATCTTGCAGCTGTGAAAGAGCTCAAAGCTGCCGGAAAGACGGCATATGATGCGGCAGTTGCCTGCAACAAGGCCTATGAGGAAGCTGTAGCGAACGGAGACGAAGATGCTGCTGCTGAACTGAGAACACAGGGCGCAGAGCTGAACAAGAAGGTTCTTGAGGCGTTCCAGGTAACGCAGGACAAGTTCTTCTATGACAGCGACTTCTCAGCTGATTACGGACAGGTACAGACATTCAACAACCTGACATACATCGACGGTGTTCTGTCAGGCATCGAAAACAAAGCTGATATCTGGGGCGAAGACGGCGATGGTATCGCAGATTCCGCTTATATGCTGAACTGCGTCCACGACTACAACTACTGCAACTTCAGCGCTGATATCGCGGAGAGAGGCATCGATATGTACACTGATGAATACTATGCAGACAAGAATCAGGGGCAGTGGGGCTACGGCCACCAGAACCCTGTGGTCCACGTCGGTGACATTTCCGCTCAGATCCAGAGAGCTGAGACAATCGATGATGTGGACGTCGATGCGGCTAATGAAGCGTACGGCGCTGCAAGAGATGAACTGATCAAGTATCTGGGAACTGCACTTGCTGCTGAGATGACGTATATGAGCGACGTAGCGGATTGTCTTCAGTAAAGACTGAAAGCACAGTCGTTATATATACCAGGTAAAAGCAACGGACCGGACCGTATTCAATACGGCCGGTCCGTTTTGTCATCGGGACGCGGCCCCACTGTCTGTGGTATAATAAGATATCCCATTCAGGAGGAGTATCATGGACCACATCAGACTGAGCGAAGCAGGAAGCAGTGTGATTATATTGGATCAGAGTCTGCTGCCGTTAGAAGAAAAGTACATAAAACTGACGACCCTTGAAGAAATGGCTGAGGCCATCAAAAAACTGCGTGTCAGAGGCGCTCCAGCCATCGGGATCTTCGCGGGGTATGCACTTGCGGCTCTGGCAAAACAGCAGTGCAGGCCAAAAGCGATCAGCAGCTGCTGCGGCGCAAGCGGAACTTCGGATGAGGGCTTCATCCAGATTCTGCAGACACAGGGAGATGTGCTCAAGGATGCGAGACCGACTGCAGTCAATCTTGCCTGGGCTGTTGACCGCGTAATTCATGCAGTTCGCGTGGAGATGTTCCGGGCGCGCAGAGAAGACCCGACGAGGCTCAATGCCAACGCAGGGGCACGCAGACTTGCGGAGGCCGCAACGAGAGAGGCAACAGCGATCCATGAGGAAGATAAGGCGATGTGCCGTGCCATTGCAGAATATGGGCTTGAAGAGGTCAGAAAAGTCTGCACGGACGCCGGGCATGACGGTCCTATCGGAATCCTGACACATTGCAATGCCGGACCGCTTGCAACATCTGAATACGGAACTGCGCTGGGACCCGTTCTGCTGGGAACAGAGCAGGGCGTAAAGTTCAGAGTTTTTGCTGATGAGACGAGACCTCTGCTGCAGGGTGCCAGACTGACGACCTATGAACTGCAAAAGGCCGGAGTAGATGTAACACTGATATGTGACAATATGGCGTCCTCCGTCATGAAAAAAGGCCTTGTGCAGGCGGTATTTGTCGGCTGTGACAGGGTGGCGGCAAATGGTGATACGGCGAATAAAATCGGAACTTCCGGCGTTGCGGTGCTGGCGAAGCACTACGGAATCCCATTTTATGTTCTGGGACCGTCCTCGTCCATAGATCTGGAATGCCCGAATGGCGACGCGATTCCTATTGAAGAAAGGGATCCCGAAGAAATCCGCAGCAAGTTCTATGAAAAACCGGTTGCGCCGGAGGGAACCGAGTGCTTTAACCCATCTTTTGACGTTACGGATGCGGAGCTTATTACGGGAATCATCACAGAGAAGGGTATATTCAGATATCCTTATACAGAAAGCTTGACAGCGTTTAGTAAATAATTTACAATATTTATAATAATTTCCAATCTTGTACAAAAGGGGTTTGAGATGGAGAATCTTGATATTGCTGTTGTTTCACCCGATGAGGCGTACAACAGAGTTCTTTCTATGTCGCTGACTGATGCCTGCGGGCAGATTAAAGTAACATCGTTCACTACAAAACAGTTCGTCCTGGAATGGTCTGAATACGATGGCCCCGGAGCGTTCTATGATCATTTTGATCTGATCCTCTGGGCCGGCGATGAGATCAGGGAATCCTACGGCGACAATATTATTTATCTCTCCGACAGACTGTCACTCGTCAGTATGGATTACGCAGGCAGCAGGTTTTCCGTCTACAGATACAGTCCTGCCTACGCGATTGCCTCTGCGATATTTGACATATACGAACATCTCACAGGGAGAAGTGTTCCTTTTGTCAAGAAGGACGATTTTAAGGTGTTTGCTTTTGCATCATACTGCGGAGGTGCAGGATGCACGACCCTCGCCAGAGCTGTCGGACAGGAACTGACCCGTTTCCACGGAAAGCGTGTGATGTATTTGAGCCTGGAAGATGTTTCGTCAGCAGGCGAGTATGCTTTTGCACCTGCCGGAGTGAAAACTGAAGGGGAGTTTCTCTACAGGCTATTGGGCAGGAACAAGCTGCCGTTTCTTGATTCATATCTCATAAAGGATGAATATGGAGTCTGTTCATTTGTTCCGTCAAAGGGCAAGAATCCGATCAGAGAACTGGCGGAAGATGAGATGCGGAGAACTCTTGCTGCGCTTATGGGGAGCGGCGTGTTCGATGTGATCGTAACGGATCTGTCTACATGCATCAACGGGGCGGCCTGTGCTGTGCTGGAGTCTTCTGATGGTATATGTGTTGTTGCGGATTCACCGGAACCGGGAATCAGAGAGAACAGTTATATGAATCAGCTCAAAAGCACTCTTGATGATGAAATTACAAAAAGAATCATCAGGACAGAGAACCGGTTCCTCAGGAACAGAGAAGAAACAGATGCTGTGTCACAAATGGAAGGTTTTTTCGGGATAGAGGTAAGTAAACTCACAGGAACGCTTGTCAATATGGTAAAATAATAGTGTAAGAAGGCAAAGGAGGGGGGAGACTTTGCATCTTGAATCACTGGTAGCAGATCTGGCGCTCATATTGGTGGCAAGTGGTATTGTCACAGTCATATTCCGCAAACTGAAACAGCCCGTTGTTCTCGGGTATATTGTTGCGGGTTTTCTGATCAGCCCTCATTTTGTGTACCTGCCTACGATAGTGGAACCGGAGAACATCTCTACATGGGGCGATCTGGGAGTGA
Organism: uncultured Eubacteriales bacterium; assembly: GCA_902772685.1. Taxonomy (GTDB): domain Bacteria; phylum Bacillota; class Clostridia; order Peptostreptococcales; family Anaerovoracaceae; genus Lentihominibacter. The sequence continues at coordinate 5,525 of CACYBO010000075.1, forward strand.
TTTTCCTCATGTTCGGTCTGGGCCTGGAGTTCAGCTTCAAGAGACTGGGGCAGATCGGCGGCAGTGCATTTACTGTGGCAGCAACGGTTATGGCAATGATGATTCTGGTCGGCGCAGGCGTAGGAACACTCCTGGGCTGGGGGAAAATGGACTGTATATTCCTCGGCGGAATGATTTCGATGTCCTCGACCATGATTATTCTCAAATCGTATGAAGAGTATAACCTGACGCGGGAACCCTTCGCCCAGATGGTCCTCGGCGCCCTTGTCTTCGAGGATGTAGCAGGAATATTCATGCTCATTATACTGTCTGCGATTTCTGTTGGCCGGAACGTGTCAGGCGTTGCATTGGCGCAGCAGATAATCATTATGCTTGTATATCTGCTGGTATGGGTTCTCATAGGCGTTTATGTGATACCTTCCGTGCTCAAGAAGATCACAGGGCTCCTCAATGATGAACTCGTTCTGATTGTTTCCACCGGACTATGTCTTCTCATGGTCGTCATCGCGAATCTGATAGGGTTTTCATCCGCTTTGGGAGCGTTTCTCGCCGGTTCGATTCTGGCAGGGACGGTTCAGTCTGACAGAATCCGATATCTGGTCAAACCTGTTAAGGACCTGTTTGGAGCGATCTTCTTCGTATCTGTAGGAATGATGATCATACCTAGTCTGCTTGTGGAATACATCGTGCAGATCATCATAATCACCATAGTTGTAATCGTCGGTCAGATGACTTTCTCTGTTATAGGAATTCTTCTCTCCGGCCAGTCGCTGCACACAGCAATCAGGGGCGGATTCAGCATGGTGCAGATCGGAGAGTTCTCATTCATTGTTGCGACGCTCGGTATGAGTTTCGGCGTAATCAGCGGTTTTCTGTATCCGATCATTGTATGCGTGTCGGTAATAACATCATTTTTCACACCTCTGTTCATAAAAAACGCCGAACGGTTTTACAAGTTCCTGGACAAAAGGCTTCCTGATAAGGCAAGAAAAGCCTTGAGACGGAACACATCTGAGAATCAGACGAGAGACTCCCGCGATCAGGACTGGAATCAGTACATCAAAAAAGTCTGCATCAGAACCGGGCTGTGCTCATCCATACTGTTTCTGTTCTACTGGGCAGGCATCAGATACCTGATGCCGCGCATTACAGATGCGATGAATTCCACACTCGCGGGAAATTCTGTTTCCGCTGCTGTGATTATTCTCCTGATGCTGCCTGTAATCAATGTCATGTTTGATTCCAACGCCACACTGTTTTACAAGCTGTGGGTGAAGCACAGAAGTAATCATCTTCCGCTCATCACCATAAGAGCGCTCAGGGCGCTGATAGGTGCGTGCTTCATAGCGCTGGTGCTGCGCAAAATATTCCACATCCCATTCGTGATCCTGGTGCTTATCGCGGCGATTCCGATCATCTTTATCATTAGATCAGCGTGGCTGAACGGCGTAACGATTGCGATGGAAAAGAGATTTGTCGCGAATTTTTCAGAGAGAACGCTCGACAAGGCAAAGAAAGACAGGACGAGGCATAAGAGCCACAGATGGCTGGACGAATCACTGTATGTGACTGAATTTGAGATAACAGATCCTGAGTTTTACAAGACAATATTTGATTTCACCAAGAGAAGGGACTTCGTCGTAACAATAATACGAATCATACGCAAGGAGGGATATGTGAATATGCCGTCCGCGGATGAAATCATCAAATACGGCGATATCCTGCAGATGATAGGCACATGGGACGAGGTAGACGCCTGTACGATACTTCTGGAGAAGGACGAAGCCATAACGTATACGGAATCTGTAGACCGGACACTTAAGGATTTCATGTACGGTCAGAGATTTGAGGGAGTTCCGGAAGAGGGTGAACTCGTCTGCGTTCCGATCAAACTCGAGGGTGATTCAAAGTTTATCAGAAAGTCCATTAAGAACTGCGGGCTGAGGCAGGCCTTCGGCGCTACGATAATAGGCATAGAACGGGGAGCGCTTCCTATGGTCAGCCCCGATATTGATACAGTACTTGCTAAGGATGATATCCTCTGGCTCATCGGGGGTACAACAATGGTCAATAAGCTCATAAGAAGCGGGCTCATGGACAGCGAGTAGAGGACTGTTAATTCTTTAACAAACAAGCGGCGGTCAATTAGTCATAACTAATAGGCCGCCTTTCATTATTTTGTTAAAATCAACGTGTTTTGGATGAAAAAAAGAACAATACAAAATGGCGCAAATGGCTTGACTTCAATGGTTATAATGATACAATGAACAAAGCGCAAGGAATTGTCGGAAATTGTTATTTATTTAACAAACCGATGTCGGCGCTATATAATTTGTTCTTACATGTATACAAAATACATCGATAAGTAACTGTTTCAATTAGTGGAGGATGTAATTATGACAATGGAATCAGCTAAGCAGATTCTCGCGCTCCTGCCGGGCGTGGATTGCGGCGGATTCGGCGGATGTGGTTATCCTACTTGCCAGGCTTGTGCCGAGGCAATCGCAGAAGGCGGCCAGATAACGCTGTGTCCAGCAGCAGACAGTGAGGCAGTAGCCGGAATAGCTAAAATCCTGGGAGTAGAACCTGTTGAAGTAGAGCCTATGATCGCTCACATCAAATGTGCAGGATGCTCTTCAGGAAAGGAACGTTTCGCAGCCGGCTCATGTGAAAGCTGTGACGCAGCTAAATGTGCAGGTTTTGAAAAGGGTGAATGCCAGTACGGATGCATCGGACTCGGAACATGTATCGACAGATGCAAGTTCGACGCGATGACTCTGGAAGACGGGGAAGTCATCATCGACAAAGAGAAGTGCTCCGGATGCGAAGCTTGTCTGAGCGGATGCATTCAGGAGATCATCGAGATGATTCCTGCAGATGCGACCAACTTTATCCCGTGTTCGTCAAAGGCTGACGAGAAAGAGACCCTTGAAGTTTGTGGATACGGATGCATCGGTTGCGGAGACTGCGCTCTGGCATGTCCAAAAGACGCAATCGAGATGGTATACGGCGATAAGATCGACGGCAGATTTGCCCGCATCGATTACAGCAAGTGCGACGGATGCATTACATGCGCTGTGAAGTGCAGAAAGAAGATCATCGTTGACACACTGCATGATCTGACGGAAGCCAAGGAAGGCGTTGCTCTCGTAAGATGCACAGGCGGCGGCGTTGGCCACAGCAAACTCGAAAAAGAAGGCTACGAGACATGTGCAGAGATCGTCAGCGCAAAGGTTGACCTGGACGGTCTGGATGTATGTGAATATGGATGTCTGGGATTCGGCGACTGCACAAAGGTCTGCAGATATGACGCCATCAAGGTTGAATTCGGCATCGCCAAGGTTGATCCGGATAAGTGCGTAGGCTGCGGAGACTGCTACAGAGCATGTCCGAAGGGCAAGATCCAGATGGTTCCATACATTGGAGTCAAGCAGGCGGCCTGCCAGTCA
>CACYBO010000076.1 GCA_902772685.1 uncultured Eubacteriales bacterium
CAGCTTTCTGAGTTTTTTTATGTGCGTCTGATACAGACCGCTCTCCATGAACATTGCCAGTGTGAGCTGCTCGAGCTTGGAACAGGTTGGAGAGTAATCCCGCGCAATGGAGGAAAACACTTCAGCCATTTTAGCCGGAAGGACCATATAGCTGATCTTAAGGGCGGCGAAGAGAGTGCTCGAGAAGGAGCCCAGATAAATGACCCGTTCGCTCCCCGCCAGACTCTTGAGCGCAGGAATCGGTTTTCCGAAGTACCGGAGTTCGCTGTCGTAGTCGTCCTCGATAATATAACTGTTGTTTTCCTCAGCCCAGGCCAGCAGTTCGTACCTGCGGCCGATGGGCATAACACTTCCGGTATATGCGTGATTGGATGGACTGACATAGGCTGCAGCTCTGATGTTTGCCGGCAGTTTCTCGATTGCGAGTCCATTGTCTTTGACTGCGACAGAAGTAATCGCAAATCCTCTGTCGCGAAAGACGTTTCTGACAGGCATATAGCCCGGGTCTTCCAGCGCCACGTGTTCGACGCCCTGCTTGCGCAGCAGTGTCGCAAGCTGGTTGGTGATCTGCTGTGTGCCTGCGCCGATGATGATCTGATCAGGGGCGCAGCTTACGCCTCTGGACATGTACAGATACCTGGAGATCTCAACACGCAGAGCTTCTTCGCCCTGCGGGCTTCCTTCGAAGAGGAGAGCAGGGGAGTGATCATTCAGGATTTTGTTCATGCATTTCTTCCATTTGTTGAAGTCAAAGCATTCGGGATCGTACTGCATTGCGGGAATCTCTGCATCTACGGTTTCATCGATGACAGACACTTCTGACGAAATAATGCTGCTGGAAGCAGGTACAGTTTGACTGCGGCCGGTCAGCACTTTGCGCACGTAGTATCCCGATTGGGGTTTTGAGTAGATGTACCCTTCTACGAGAAGCTGGTTGTAACTCTGTTCTACGGTGGTGATGCTCAAGGCGGTTGATTTCGCAAGGCTTCTAAGGGATGGAAGCTTCTCGCCCTCTTTGATTTCGCCCGAAAGAATGGAGTCCTTGATATAACTGTAAAGCTGCAGATAGTAGGGTTTCCTGCGGCTGTCGTCGAATACGGGAAGCAGTGCCTTCATGGTGTTTCTCCAAACTGTTATTATAAAAATAATTATTTTTGTCTATTTATTTATATACAATACTGATTTATTATATTGTAAACCAAACAGAAGTATTTGAAAAGAACGATTATGATGGAGACAAATCTGAAAAAGACATCCGTAACGGTTCTTACCGCTATGATGATGTGCATAATAATGGTAGCCATTTTCGTGCTGAGGATACCGGTGCCTTTCACACAGGGGTACGTCAATTTGAGTGACGGAATCATCTTTATCGCCATCAGTCTCCTCGACAAGAAGCACAGTGTTGCTGCTGCCTCTCTCGGATGCATGATGGGGGACATCATCGGAGGGTTCGCGTTCTGGGCGCCATGGACGTTCTTCATCAAAGGCATAATGACCCTGATAACTGTACTGATAATTGATGCCTTTGCAGAAAAACATCTCACAGGCGGGAGAAGAATGGCAGTCCGTATTCTTGCGATGACCTGCGGCGGTCTGTTCATGACCTTTGGATATTTCATCGCGGAGAGAGTCATGTATGGCACATGGGCAGTCGCAGCGCTGGGGATTCCGTGGAACATCGGGCAATTTGCTGTTGGAATTGCTCTGGCACTTGTGATAACATCGGCATTGAACAAAGTTGGAATCGGCAGGAAATAGTCTCAGACAAAATGGCATTTATTAAAGTAGAAAATCTTATATTTGATTACATAAAAACGGATGAAGGAGGAGCCCCTGTTGCGACGCGAGCAATAGAAGGCGTCTCCTTTGTTGTTGAAAAGGGAAGTTTTACGGCGGTGATCGGGCAGAACGGTTCGGGCAAGTCTACGCTCGCTAAGAACCTGAACGGTCTCCTCATCCCTACAACAGGCAAAGTCTGGATCGACGGGCTGGACACTTCCGTGCAGGAGAATGTTTGGAACGTGCGGCAGAAGGTCGCCATGGTCTTCCAGAATCCGGACAATCAGATTGTTTCCGCCATTGTGGAAGATGACGTTGCTTTTGGTCCGGAGAATCTGGGCATAGACCCTGCTGAAATCAGGGAACGCGTCGACAGGGCGCTCGACGGAGTGGAGATGGGCGATTACAAGGATAAAGCGCCGCATCTGCTTTCGGGCGGGCAAAAGCAGCGCATTGCCATCGCAGGAGCCGTGGCTATGGAGCCGGAGTGCATCGTTTTTGATGAGCCGACGGCGATGCTCGATCCAAGGGGACGCAGAGAGGTTCTCGCAATCGCCAGAGACCTCAACCGCAAAGGCATGACGGTCGTGTTCATAACGCATTTTATGGAGGAAGCCGCATGCGCTGACCATGTAATCGTTATGGACGGGGGCAGGATCAGAATGGAGGGGACGCCCCACGAAATATTCAGACGTGAGGACGAACTCAAAGCGCTGAATCTGGATGTGCCTGCGCCTGTCAAACTAGCGTCGCTGCTCAGAAAGGAAGGGGTTGCTCTTCCGGAGGACATACTGACAGAGGAAGAACTGGTCTGTGCGCTGCTGGAGGTGAGAGCCGGATGATTGAAGTAAGAAATCTGACACATATATACAGTGAAGGACTCCCCCATGAATCTGTTGCGCTCGATGATGTGAGCTTCAGAATTGAGGACGGGAGTTTCACAGGGATCATCGGGCATACGGGATCCGGCAAGTCCACACTGCTGCAGCATCTGAATGGATTGCTGAAACCAACCTCGGGGACGATCGTGATCGACGGTACCGATATCACCGACAGTCATACCAGAATGCTGGATATCAGGAAGAAGGTAGGACTGGTATTTCAGTATCCGGAATACCAGCTCTTCGAGGAAACTGTGGCGAAGGATGTTGCTTTTGGTCCTGCGAACCTCGGACTCGGTCAGGAGGAGATCGAGGAGCGGGTACGTCAGTCCATCAGTCTGGTCGGTCTGGATTATGAGGCGATCAAGGACACCTCTCCGTTTGAACTTTCAGGCGGTCAGAAGAGAAGAGTTGCCATCGCCGGCGTTCTCGCGATGAAACCGGAGGTGCTTGTTCTCGATGAACCGACGGCAGGATTGAACCCCAAGGCCCATTACGATATCCTCGACATGGTACAGGAAATACATGAAAGAGAAAACAACATCACTATATTCGTCTCGCACAATATGAACGATATAGCCAGGATGTCAGATCGGGTGCTGGTGATCGACAAAGGTCACCTGGCGATGAACGGTACACCGCAAGAAGTTTTTTCGAGGGAAGAGGAGCTCAAGGCGATGGGCCTGGCCCTTCCGGATGCGACGGAAATCGTGTCGCAGCTGAGGAAAGAAGGAATGAATCTTCCTGCGGACTGCCTGACAGTTGAGCAGGCGGCGGGTGCCATCCTCACTGCACTCGGGAGATGACGATACAACAAAGAAGATGATAAGAGACATAACACTTGGACAATACTATCTGGGGAATTCTGTGATCCACAAGCTGGATCCCAGAGTCAAAATCATGGCGGCACTGCTTTATATAGTGGCGCTCTTTGTCGTAAAGGAATTTACAGGATTCATCGCGGCGGTTGTTTTTCTCGAGATGGTGATCATCATTTCAAAAGTGCCGCGGAGATACATATGGCGCGGTCTCAAGCCGGTGCTGATCATAATTGCATTTACACTGGCGGTCAACCTGTTCATGATCAAGGGGGAGGTTCTCTGGCAGTTCGGGATCCTGCATATTACCCGTGAAGGAGTGCGGACTGCGGCGTTCATGGGCATCAGACTGGTGCTTCTGATTATCGGTTCGTCCATGCTGACGTTGACGACGAGACCGATCGGCCTGACGGACGGAATCGAAGCGCTGCTGTCGCCGTTTAAGAAGATCGGCCTTCCCGCCCACGAACTGGCTATGATGATGACTATAGCCCTGCGTTTCATACCGACGCTGCTGGAAGAAACAGATAAAATCATAAAGGCGCAGCAGGCGCGCGGCGCGGATTTTGAGAGCGGCAATATTTTCAGGCGTGCGAAAGCCCTTGTGCCGATTCTCGTTCCGCTCTTCATAAGTGCGTTCAGGATCGCGCAGGAACTTGCCATGGCGATGGAGGCGCGCTGTTACGGCGGTAACGTAAAGAGGACTAGAATGAACGCTATGAAGTTCGCCCGGCGGGATCTGATCGCAGTGGTTATCTTTTGCGTTTTTCTGGCTTTAATCGTGCTGCAGAGGGTGTTATTATAATGACTCGGAGAGTATATGAGACAGAGAAAGGCGAAAGATCTTGACAAAAGGCTCGCCAGGTGCAGCGGGCATATGGTATATCAGGAAGACGGAAGTCTGAAGGAATTTTGCGGCAGTCAGGATAGTGCCGGAGGAGCCGGGGAACTCTTTGTGGAAATTGGCTGCGGCAAGGGGCAGTTTATCATCCGGGAAGCAGCGGAGAATCCGGACAGAAGATTTCTGGCGATCGAAGGACAGGAGACAGTCATCCTCAGAGCGGCCGAAAAGGCCATGTGCGTGTGTGGTGAATCCCAGTGGCCCGAAAATGTTCCCGGCGAAGAACGCATGGAAGGGATTTCGGCAGATCTGGACAATCTGAAATTCATGAACTGCTTTGTGGAGCATATGGCGGATTATTTTGAGGAGGGGCAGCTCTCCGGAATCTATCTGAACTTCAGCGATCCCTGGCCGAAGGCGCGGCACGCCAAGAGAAGACTTACATACCGCGAAAGACTGAAGGATTATGCGTGGGCTCTCCGCAGCGGCGGCGCCATCGAAATCAAAACGGACAACGATGATTTGTTCGCGTTCACACTGGAAGAGATCGAAGCTACGGGGGAAAGTCTCAGCAAAGACGGAGATTCCTGCGCAGAACTGCGCATAGAGGAAATGACACGGAATCTGCATTCTCCGGAATGCACCTATGCAGCGAAGGAGATAACGACGGAGTACGAGGACCGGTTCGCCGAAACCGGAAAGAATATCAATTACGTGAAAGTTATTGTCAATAAGATTGATTAAAGATACAGGGAGAAAACAGTGGGAGATTTTATTCTGGCAAGAGGAAATGGCAGACGCATTCCGAAAGAAGATAAGATATTCGGAATATCCAACAGAGCGAAAGCTGCTATCGCGGAAAAGGGAAGGGAGAATGTTGTCAACGGAACAATAGGGGCACTGCTCGACGACGAGGGAAAGCTGATTGTCCTGAAATCCGTCGATGAAGTATTCAGAGATCTCGAACCGAACGATTATGCGGAATACGCGCCGATCGGCGGAATCCAACCCTTCAGGGAGGCGGTGCAGAAGGCGGCATTCGGAAAGCATGTGCCCGACGGATATACAGAAGCCGTTGCCACTCCGGGCGGAACCGGTTCGCTCAGGAATGTCATCTCCAATTATTCCGATGTAGGGGATCAGATTCTGACGAGCGACTGGCACTGGGCGCCGTACAACACCATTGCCGGTGAAATCGGAAGAAGTGTTGCAACGTATGAGCTGTTTACGAAAGACGGTAAGTTCAACATCGACGCTTTTGCTGAGAAGACTGCTGAGCTGCTCGAAAAGCAGGAGAGCCTGGTGATTATTATCAACACACCTGCTCACAATCCGACGGGATACTCTCTGACGCTCGAAGACTGGAAAGCGGTCATCGACACGATCAGCAGAGAGGCGGAGAGCGGCAAGACCATAGCGCTGCTTGTCGACGTAGCCTATATTGATTTTGCGGGAGATGAAGACGAGTACAGGGAATTCTTCCCTCTTCTGGGGACGCTGCCGGAAAATGTTATCAGCATCGTGGCGTATTCTCTCAGCAAGACCTGCACACTTTACGGGGCGAGATGCGGAGCAATGATCTGCGTTGCAAAGACCCGTGAGATCGCCGATGAGTTCAAGCGCGTCTGTGAGTTCTCCTCCAGAGGGACATGGTCGAACAGCGCAAGGTTCGCGCAGGTCATTCTTTCGAAGATCTATAACGACGCTGCGCTCCTGGAGAAAGTCAACGAGGAGAGGGCGAAGTACAGAAACATGCTGCAGGCCCGCGGCAGGGCTTTCAGCAAAGCGGCGGCGGAGTGCGGACTCGAGATCGTGCCGTATGACGCAGGGTTCTTCATCAGTGTTCCGTTCGATGATCCGGACCGCGTCAGCAGGAAACTGGAGGAGCAGGACATTTTCCTTGTGCCTCTCGCAAAGGGCATCAGGGTCTCGGTGGCATCCATTCCGGAGTCCGCCTGCAGGAGCCTTCCGGCAAAGATTAAAAAAGCAGCCGAAACGGATTGACAAATACTGTAATCAATGGTAATATATTCCTGTCACAAAACACAGCCAATTATTTATATCGAAAAGGGGCACGAGGAAAGGAGATTATTATGGCAGAATACAGTGATGACAGGGATGTTACGTATGAGATCATTGAGGAAATCGGAATCATCAGCACACAGGATACAGGCTGGACGAAAGAAATCAATCTCATCAGATGGAACGGCGGCGTAGCCAAGTATGATATTCGAGAATGGGATCCTCACCACGACAGAATGTCTAAGGGGATCACCCTTAAAGAAGAAGAGATGCGCAGAATTCTCGAACTTATGAGAAGACGGCGCTCAAGCGCGAGAAGCCGCAGGACACCGGTCCGTACCGAATCGGTTGTTTCCGCAGAGGATGTGTCGGAAGCTTTATCTGATAGTGAAGATGATACTGTGACAGCTTCAGATAGCGTCAGCTGATTATTAACTTAGTAATTACATAAAGGGACTGTCGTTTATATGCGGCAGTCCCTTTTATGTGTTATACTGTCTGCATGAATATTATATTGAGAACAGAAGCCGTTCCGGACGGCGAAAACATTACTATCAGAGAAGGCATGACCCTTGAAGAACTTGCCGCAGAGTGCGGCCCTTTTGCTCATGATATCCTTCTGGCCAGAGTAAATGGTCTTGATACGGAACTGACAGAGATTATAAAGGAAGGAGATTCTATACAGTTTCTTGATATGAGGACCCAGAGCGCAAATCTTACGTATCAGCGCAGTCTGACTTTCATCTATCTGATTGCAGTCAGTGAAATATTCAGCCAGATCGGTATTGAGAACGCCGACGCGGAAATCGACAACTCCCTCAACAAGGGATTCTTTACGCGCGTAAGGCCGCCAAGGGGCTCCGCCAATTCAGCACAGGAAGAGATCCAGGAAAAACTCACCGAGGATGTGGTGCGCAGGATTGAGGCGCGCATGCGTGAGCTCGTGGACTTGGATCTTCCGTTCCGGAAGGATCAGGTATCCATGGAAGAGGGCGTCAGAATCTGGGAAGAAGGCGGATATCAGGAAAAAGTAAGACTTCTGGCGAAGGTGGAAGAACCTGACTTCGCTCCGGTCTTTTACACGCTGGATGTCCCGAAGGACGGCGGCATGAAGGAATACACGAATTACTTCTTCGGACCGATGCTGCCATCCACCGGATATGTCAAGCGCTTTGAACTGAGGAAGTACCGCAAAGGCATTCTTCTTCGTTTTCCGTATTACAGCAGCCCTGACAGCATTCCGGAATACATTGACGACAGCAAAATCTACGAAGCGTTCAGCGAAGAACATAAGTGGCGTCACCTGCTGGGGACAAGATATCTGGCGGATATGAATGATATCATCACAGAAGGCGGCGCAAAGGATACGATCCTCCTCTCCGAGGCGCTTCATGAGAAGAAGATCGCGGAAATCGCCGATGAGATCAAAGAAAACAAGAAGAGAATTGTCCTGATCGCAGGACCGTCTTCGTCCGGCAAGACAACATTCGCCAAGAGACTCTGCATACAGCTCAGAGTAATCGGACTCAGACCGATTTATATGGGCACGGACGATTACTTCGTGAACAGAAGTGACATGGAGGTCAATGAGAAGGGCGAAAAAGATTACGAAAGCCTGGACGCAGTGGATATCAATCTGTTCTGCAGCAACATGAATGACCTGCTCGCAGGGAAGGAAGTGGATATTCCTGTCTTTGATTTCCTGGAAGGCGTCAAGAGATTCGGGCAGAGAATTACGAAGATCGACAGCAATCAGCTGATCGTCATCGAAGGGATCCACGCGCTGAACGCCAGACTGACAGAACAGATACCGGACGACACCAAGTTCCGGATCTACATCAGCCCGCTGGCGCAGATGAATCTGGACATACACAACAGAGTGCCGACGACAGATGTGAGGATGCTCAGAAGACTGGTGCGCGATTACAAATACAGAGGACACTCAGCCGCGGCGACGATCGATGCGTGGCCGAAGGTCAGGGGCGGTGAGGACAAGAACATCTTTCCTTATAACAGTGCCGCTGATGTCCTGTTCAACTCCACACTGGCATATGAGACGGGACTGTTAAAAAAGTATGCGGAGCCTTTGCTTGAGGAAATCACGCCTGACCAGCCTCAATACGGCGAAGCGCGCAGGCTGCTGGACTTCTTCAAGCTCTTCAAGACCATCGAGGATGATGAGGATGTGCCGAACAACTCGATACTGCGGGAATTCATTGGAGGGAGCGTGTTTGTAGAATGATAGCTGTAGTAGGCGGCGTAATGGTTTCTGTTGACATCAGACTCAAACCGCCAAAACGCGATGTTGAATTGCAGAAAAAACAGGATGAAGAGGCTTTAAGGCAGGCGGGGATCGATCCGGACGGCGGAATGGATTACAGCGCCGGCGGTCAGAAACTCGAGGGATTCAGCCAATACTATGAACGCACCATGCGCCAGCAGGCCAGCGAAAACTACTGGAGCCAGGTAGGTATGGGCGGCGGTCAGTTCGGAGGCTATGAGCCGGTAACTGCGGATAAGGATACTGACATCCGCGTTGTGAACAGCGGATGCGCCTATAACGTTGCAAGATATCTGGCGGCAGACCACGGGAAAGACGTTAAGTTTATTTCCGTTGTGGGTGATGATGCCTTTGGCCTTGCCGCGAGATGTGAACTGGAGCAGGCCGGTGTCGACGTCAGCGGCGTGGAAACCGTGAACGGCGGGACGTCTGTTTCCGTGGAGATCCACAACATCATCGGAGACCTTCAGTTTCAGAGAGAGAACAGCAGCGTGATGGAACAGCTGACGCCCCGGATGATCGACGGGAAAGCAGATATGCTTGAGGGGGCGGATATCATCTTTGTGGATGGAACCGTTCCGGCAGAGACGCTGCATCACATATCTGAGAAGTATGCAGACAAAGTCAGATTATTCTTTGACCCGGGTTCGATCGCAGGAGGAAAGCGGTATGCGGAAGCAGACATGAGAGCGTACTGCGTGCTTCCGGGACGGATGGAGGCCGAAGCCATGAGCGGGCTTCAGGTTCTCGGAATGGATCAGCTGATGGCTGCGGGACAGGCTTTTGAAGAACGCGGCACTGAGAAGGTGATCATAACCCTGAAAGGTGGCGGACTATATTATAAGGAAGGAACTGCTTCGGGTTTGGTGAAGCCGGAGAGGAAACTGACCTTTGCGGAGACCAGAGGTGCAGGAGATGTGCTGACTGCCGCAGTCGTCGCAGCGTTCGCAGACGAGGGAGCGTCGCTTGAAGCGGCTGCAGGCGCAGGCATTGAGGCTGCGGAGGAATTTCTTAAGGATGTAATAGATGAGCGGCCGTACTGATTCCGTGCGGATTAGCATGCACGGTCCGGGCGAATCCAGACGGCATAAATATGGGAGGATAATGAAATGATAAAGATCGATAACATCAAAAAGGCGAACAAAGTCAAAATCGACGCGGTAATCAAGGCCCTCGAGAAGAGAGGCATGAAGGGCTACTACGCCGAAGACAGCGAAGAAGCGCTGAAGATGATACTGGAGATGATACCGGAGGGCTCCTCGGTAGGCAGAGGCGGCAGTGAAACACTGAATCAGATGGGCGTGTTTGAAGAACTCAACAAGAGGAACTACACTACCTATGAACCATTCAAGGAGCCGGATCCGGAAAAGGGCAAGGCAATCCGCCGCGCCATCTTCTCAGCGGACTTCATGCTGACCAGCGCCAATGCCATCACTCTGGACGGCGAGATCGTCAACATCGACGGGACCGGCAACAGAGTGGCACCGATCATCTGGGGACCGGACAAGGTAATCTTCGTGGTGGGAGCCAACAAGATCGCCGCGGACGTACACGCGGCCTACAAGAGGATCAAATGCGACGCCTGTCCGCCGAACTGCATCCGGCTTGGGAAGAACACGCCGTGTGCCATCACGGGCAAGTGCGGTAACTGCATGTCGCCGGGCAACACAGTATGCTGCCACTCAGTGACGACCAGATACTCCAGCATTCCTGACCGTATGCATGTGATCCTGGTCAATGAGAATCTGGGATTCTAAGTTTAAGCGTCCAGAACGCACACCCCCGCAGATTATACTGGGATATCCAGTGAAATCTGCGGGTTTTGCTGTGTTTTGGAGATAATATGAGCGGAAACCCTCAGAATTTGCAATCAAACGCAGATATATCTGCGGGATTCCGATGAGGCAATTCGTTAAAATCGTTGAAACCCGCAGATATAGTATGCTTTTGCGCTGAATTCTGCGGGAGACCGCATATCTAGTGATGGATATGAGCACGTCGTAGAGAGTGTACGCGCTTTAATTTGTGAAGCCCTTGATACAAGGGCATTTGCGTGATTTCGGACCAGACTAAAACAAACGAAAAAAATTCAAAAAAGTCCTTGCTTTTGGTCAGGGCTTTTGTTATGATGTTAGAGCTTGTGTAAGGCGAAGAAGTGGGAAGTTACCGCGCTATCGGAGAATTTCCACCGAGAATTGTCC
>CACYBO010000077.1 GCA_902772685.1 uncultured Eubacteriales bacterium
ACGACTTTGCCGTTCATGATCTGGGCAAGCTTAAGGAGCTTGACGTCAACTTCAGGTATCTCGTCAAGCACCTTCTCCGAAGCTGTGTTGTAGATTTCAACTCCGTATTCTTCCTGGATCTCGTTAAGGATATCCAGACCCCGTCTTCCCCTCTGTCTTTTGAGAGTGTCAGAGGAATCCGCGATATGTCTCAACTCAACAAGAACAAATTCAGGGATGATAATCGGTCCCTCAATGAATCCTGTCTCCAGAATATCCGCTATTCTTCCATCGATGATGACGCTCGTATCAAATATTTTCGGCGTTGCATCACTTTTGCTCTTACCGCTCTTTCCTGATTGAGAAGAACTCTTTCTGGCATTTAAAAGCAGAGAACCGAATTCCTTGGCCTTTGTGTTGACAATCAATACGCCAAGTGCGCCAAGAACAAGGTAAGTGAATATGTTCAGAATCATACCCAGCACAGGTATTTCAATTCCGGTGTATATTCCCCTGCTTATAAGGTACGCAACAAACAGGCCTATAATAAGTCCTGCTATTGTCGATATTATATCGTTTATCGATGTATCCTTAAGATCGGACTCCAGATTGCCGGCGGCTTTCATTCCGCCTCTTCTGAACAATGGAAACAGTTTGTAAAAAATAATAGCGAAGATAAGTGCGATTGCTGTAACAATAAATATATTTTCTGCCACAGACAGATTTGTCTCCATGTTGTAGCCCTTGAGTCCTGCCCAGTACTTCACAAGCAGATAAAAGCCGTAACCAACGATTGCGCCCATGATGGTCACAATAGCTCTTAACAGCTTTCCGAGCACTTTATAATTTCCTCCTTTCTTTCTGTATTACGCATACCGTGAGTCAACAGAATGGCTGATGATGCTTCCGTCCCTGAAACAACTGAACTATATTGCCGCGTCAATCATTTCAAGAGCCCCATCCTCATTCACATCAAGTGCGAGCATGATTTCACTCTGGAGTATCTTCCTGGCGTTGGAGAGCATCTTTTTTTCTCCCGCAGAAAGACCGCTCACCCGGTCGTGCCTTGTGAGATCTCTCACGACTTCGGCGACCAATAATATATCGCCTGTCTTGAGTTTCTCTGTGTTAGCTCTGTACCGCTTACTCCAGTTCCCGCTCATTTCAGCAGAAACCCGGCCAAGAACAGAAATCGCCTCGTCAATTTCCTCTTGTGTCCCTACAGGCCTTACTCCAATGTCATCACAAGCTTCGACGGGAATCATCACTTCCATGTCGCCACAAGGAACGTGAAGTAGATAATAGTCCTTCACTTCCCCGAGGATCTCGCAACGTTTTATCTGTCTAATGACTCCTGCTCCATGCATAGGGTACAGGACTTTATCTCCTGTTCTATACATTAGAAACCTCCTGGTCATACGTATTAGTATTATACCATGCTGAATGCAATCCAGTCAAAGGATGTTGCGCTGCGGACAAACGGAACACTGCGCCGCGGATATCCGTAATCCCCGCGTCACCTGTTCATCACATTTCTGTGATATAATGACCGCGTAATCCGGCAATAAAGATACATAATTAAGGAGAATGTGATGGCAAAACTGCTTGTTGTTGATGATGAAAAAGGTATACGCGATGTAATCAGAGAGTACTCCGAATTCAACGGCCACGAAGTTACGGAGGCGGAGGACGGCATGACCGCTGTCGGCTTCTGTAAGCTGAACGAGTACGACCTCATCATCATGGATATCATGATGCCGAAACTCGATGGCTATTCCGCCTGCAAAGAAATCCGCAAGATCTGTGACACTCCCATCATCATGCTTTCGGCGAGGGGAGAGGAATACGATAAACTGTTCGGTTTCGAGCTTGGAATCGACGATTACGTGGTGAAGCCTTTCAGCCCGAAGGAACTCATGGCAAGAGTCAACGCTGTTCTGGCGAGACGCAACGGCAGCATTAAAGCCGATGAGGACATACTCAAATTCAACGGCCTTGAAATCAATATCCCTGCGCGGACTGTAAGCATCGACGGCAGCCGCGTCGAGCTGACCCCGAAGGAATATGACCTTCTCTTTTATCTTGTTCAGAATAAGAACATCGCGCTCTCCAGAGACAAACTTCTGTCGGATATCTGGGGCTATGATTTCTTCGGCGACGACAGAACCATCGATACCCACATAAAGAACCTCAGAAGCAGCCTTGGTGATTACAGGGATTATATCGTCACACTCAGAGGAGTAGGTTATAAATTTGAAGTTAAAGATTGATACCAAAAGCATTAAATTCAAATCCTGGCTGTACTTCATCCTGTTTGCAGCTGTTCTGATGGCGGCCCTGTGGATCGTTCAGGTTCTCATGCTGAACAATCTGTACGGCACTATGAAAACATCGCAGACACAGAAAGTAGCCCTCGGAATCGAAGAGTCCTTTAAAAGCAACGATCTTGAGGACTTCTTTGATGATGTCGCCGATTACTCAGATTCCCACGATATGTATATCTATGTCGTTTCACTGGATGGTACAACGACCTACTTCAGCCCTTCTTCCGGCGACTATGACATGTCCGCGCAGGCGGAAGCGGCCGATGAAGCAAATGGGGAAGAAGATACCCCGAAGGGTCCTTCGATAGGCACACAGTATATTCTGCAGATGCAAAGCCTGAACGAGGAGATGATCAAAAAAGGCGGCGCCGTCTATATGACCTTCGGCAGTGATGATAACTCCCAGAAGGTCCTCGCCTGCGGCAACGTCCTACATGCTGATGACAAAGAGGACATGATTGTTTATATATTCTCACCTCTTTGGCCGATGTCTTCGACGATACATATACTGGCCCACCAGCTTCTGATCGTAACCATAATATCCCTCATTCTGGCCTGCCTGATTTCATTCTACCTTTCCAGAAGGATTACCCGCCCGATCAGGACCATCAACAACTCCGCCAAACGCCTCGCAGCCGGTGAATACGGAATCGTATTCCGGGGAGGACATTATACGGAGCTCAATGATCTTGCGGACACTTTGACCGGCGCTTCGATAGAACTGGAAAAATCCGATCTCATGCAGAAGGATCTGATTGCAAACGTATCCCATGACCTCCGTACGCCGCTCACGATGATCAAATCCTATGCGGAGATGATACGGGATATCTCGGGCGACGATCCCGTAAAGCGCGAACAGCACCTTCAGGTGATTATCGACGAAACGGACAGACTCAACAACCTCGTCGGCGACCTGCTGACGGTATCAAAAATCCAGTCTGGCAGGAACTCTCTGGAAAAGAGCAGATTCTCGATCAGTGAATCCGTCAGATCCATCGTAGAGACCTTCCGTGTCAAGGAACTGGATGAAGGCTATGTAATCAATCTGAAATGTCCTGCTGACTTTACTGTGTTTGCCGACGAAGATAAGATCAAGCAGGTCGTTTCCAATCTCTTATCCAATGCGGTCAAGTTCTGCGGTGATGACAAGACTGTGAATGTTGCCCTTAAAAAGCAGGGCCGTCAGGTGAGAGTGTCCGTCGAAGACCACGGCTGCGGAATCGCTGCCGAAGAACTGGATCACATCTGGGAACGCTACTACCGGTCAAGTTCCAACATGGCCCGCGAAGTGGAAGGCTCCGGACTCGGTCTCGCCATATGCAAAGAGATCCTGTCGCTTCACAAAGCTGATTTCGGCGTGGACAGCGCCTTAGGAAAGGGCTCCACATTCTGGTTCAAACTGGACCTCGTGAAATAGAGAACGGATACTGTGAAATAGAGAAGGCCGATCAGATGATCGGCCTTTTATAGTGCCTTCTGAACTATCCTCTCATCAGCCTGCGCAGCCCATATCCCGCTGCTGCAAGCAAACCCAGATTGACAAAGAAAACAGTCCATGGAATATTCTGGCCCGTCTGAACGTTTTTGAATGATACTGTCTGATTCCTATCGTTCAGATCCCGGTGGCTTCCGACCTCTACTTCTGTTATTGCAGATGTTTCCGCATCCTCTTTCAGAATGTAACATGTTTCAAATGCGACGAGAGTCCTCCCTTTCATCTCAGATGCATCCAGGCTGAACTCCAACTTTACGGTTCCCTTTGATTTCGCCGGTGTGAATCTCAGTTCGGATGTCACCTCTTTTCCGTTAACGATAAGGGGTCCCCCCGTATCCTTATTCATCAGAACACCTCTGATGATGTAGTTTTCCCCTGCAATCAGATTCTCATATGCCACCTTGTCCGTAATGGTTCCCTTCCCGTTTGAGGAAGCCTTCGTTCCTATGCGCGGCAGCGATACAGTCTGCTTCGCTTCGTTGATATCAGCGTGCCGGCCGACCTGTTTCCCGTCTGTAGACAGTTTCTCAAAAATCACAAGATCCTTTCCCGCGTGTTCCGTCCCATCCAAT
Source organism: uncultured Eubacteriales bacterium (assembly GCA_902772685.1). Lineage (GTDB taxonomy): Bacteria > Bacillota > Clostridia > Peptostreptococcales > Anaerovoracaceae > Lentihominibacter. The sequence continues at coordinate 4,371 of CACYBO010000077.1, forward strand.
ACGAATGAAAGGTCAACTGTGCCGGAGACAAGTTCCACCGTATCGCTGCTGTCTGCAGTAAGCCTTTGTCCTTCGGTTTCGTACAGAGGGCCTTCAGCGGCTGCCTTGAACCTCACTGTCGAAGAGACAGTTTCGCCGCCGGCCAGCAGCGCTTTTCCCGTGGATTTGTCCATTACCGTTCCGGTTATCTCATAAATCCTGCCTGCCACCACATTGCTGTAGTTTACAGAATCCGTAATCGTCATCTCCCTGTCAGCGTTAGAAATGCGTTTCTCCGTTTCACTGTCTGAAGCTGTCGTGTGCAGGGACGGGAAATAGATACTCTGCCCTTCGTCACCGGCATCGGTATGGGTGGCTATGACCTTCTGGTCTTCCGGCATCTGCGGATCGATCAGTTCTTCAAAGACAACGGTTTTCTTTCCCGCGGCTGCCGCCGCATCAAAGATGAGGGCAACATTCACATTTCCGCTCGCTTTTTCGGGCTTGAATGCGACTGTTCTGCTGACCGGCTTCCAGTTCACTTTAACTGGTTCTGTATCCTCTGAGCCCTCTCCTGTTTCCTCGTTGATTTCCGGTTTGTAAACCAGTCTTCCGCTCATAACATATTCCTTTCCCGGCTGAAGATTCCAATAGGAAACCCTGTCGATGATAGTCACCGTTCCGTTCCCCGCATCTGACATGTTCATGCCGGTGTTCTTATCCGCCGCCTTTGTCCCGATTCCCGGCGCAGCGTTTTCAAGAACCAGCGGCTCTGTGTCACCTGTAAATGTGAACGGATAATCGATGGACACTGCGTATCCTTCCGGAGCCGCTGTTTCCACAATCCTGTATTCAGCGCCTTTTCTGACTCCTTTCAGCACGGCGTAGTTGTACTCTGCAGCCTCTTCGGAATGCTCTTCTGCAGAAGTCTCCTCTTCGGAATGTTCCTCTTCAGTGTCTTCTTCGGAGGGGTCCGCCTCCGCAGTATCCGCGGCAATATCTGTATCCTCCGATTTCCACTGGATCCGGGCTGCGGCTCTTCCTTCTTCATCTCTTTCGATTGTGAAGGTAACTGCTTTTGCGCCATTCTCATACAGATCAAACACGGCGCCCGGAAGAAACTCCCGTGTGTCTTTGTCCACTTTTGTCAGATACAGTTTCTGAAGTCTGTCGTTTTCAAACTCGATTTCAATCGGTTTTTCTTCTTCGCCCGATACAGTAAACGCTTTAGCAGGGTTGTCGTGACCTTCAAGTCTGTACTCCTTGTGGAAAATGTAGTTTTCACGGTCAAAACCTGTTTCTTCCACAACGTAACTCCCTGCGTACAGCTTCCCGAAATCTATATTGCCCTGTTCATCGGTTGATGCTGTTACCGGTTCGATCTGTTTGTCATCAAATGATCTCGTCCCCGAGAGGGTGAATTCAATCCCCTCCACAATTCCATCTTCACCGGTATCGGTTTTCCTGAGAGTTACATCGGTCCATTTGGCCTTGTTGTTCATCTCGAATGAAAACGCAGTCCGACCGGTATCCTTCTCGGCGATTGTTTTTACCATTGGCTCCGGTGCGGTGTAGTGTTTCTCCTGCTCCGGCGTCAGTTCTTCCGTTACTGTGTAAACTCCATGGGGAATGTCTCTTACCTCAAAGGACCCTTTCGAAGTTGTTGTGGTCTCATCATCGTTTTTGTGGAACACGTCCGCGCTTCCGGCCCATTCAAAATCCCGGTATCCGAACTTCCACCCCTCCGGCTCTTCAATACTCTTCTGGACCGGATTTCCAACATTCTCCTCGTCCAGAACGGATTTCAGTGTCACCTTTACCGGTATCGAAACGCTTTCACTCTGCGTTTCCGCTTCATATTCTCTGAACGCATCCTCATTCTCGACGATGGTTTCATTTTCTTCCGTCCCGATCATTTCCTCTTCGGTGTAAACACCGTCTTTCTGCGCGGCATACTTCACATCCTCATAGATGAGCACATCCCCTTTTGCAAAGGCATAACAGCCGTCCTGATTTTTGAAGTGGTCCGGCGGATATCCCTCAGGGTCCTCTGCTGCATTTTCAGCTTCCCCAGTTACATGAACAGTGAATTCACCTGTCTCTTTGTTCTCCGCTGCGCTGTTCAGCGCATCCAGATCCCCGGGATCCACTTCAAATTCTCCCAGTGAAAAGCCTTCTTTCACCTTTTCCTTCGTGATGCGCGCCTGCGACAGCAGTTCTTCCCCGGTCATCTCTCTGGCCGGAACATCCGCCCTGATGTCGAAATGAAAACCGGCAACATCGGAGCCATCGTCTGTGGTCTTGGAAACGATCAGGTATCTATCTCTGTGATAGCTGTTCGTCCACGTGATATCTGTTGTCTTATTGTTTACAACTTTTATGATTCTTCCCTGAACATCTTCAACCACATAGCCGTCCTCCATCTGCCCATTTGAAAGAATCTCACTGATTTTGTATGAACCCGGCGGCATATTCTTAAACTCGAGTTTCCCGTTTGCATCCGTTTTCCCTGAATATTTGATGCTGCTGTTCGCAGTGTTGATCAGTGTGAAAGCAAACCCTCCCGGACTGTACTGATCATCTGAATCAGGGGTAAACAGTTTTCGGATCTGCACTGCCCCTGCCGCTTTATCCGTTACAGACAGCTTGGACAGTTTGTTGCTTTCAACCTTGCATGTGTACCAGGTGCCGCTCAGTTGATAGTTTGCATTGGTTTTGGTTTCTTTCGCGTAGTATGTCCCCGGATCCACGGTGAGTGTGTTTGTCTTTCCGTTTTCGCCGCACTTCAGTGTTCCGGCGACAGTTGTCTTATTGCTTTTGTACAGGGTGTATTCGCATCCTGCAAATGATGGATTATATCCTGATACCGCTGAACGCTTTGCAACTGTCACAGTTCCCGGAGGTGTGTACTTCCAGATGACCGCAGACTGCCATTTCGTATTTCCCGTCGGAATGGCGAAATAGCACACAAACCCGGACGGCACTTTCACATCCTCTGCAGTCTTCACCATATTCTTCAAAGTCGTTCCGGACCAGTGATAGGCTTCACCTTTGTTGGCGTTGCCTGACTGTGTTGACACATAGTTAAACGCCCTGGCGAGCTTGCAGCCATTTGCTCCGGATGTCCAGCCTTTTTTGTACCCGTAATAATACGCCAGCTTCTGCATGATGTGATTCTTGCAGTAATTGTCCGGATTATGAAGTGTATATTCCTTGGAGCTGTAGACTTTGTAATTCGCCTTCGCGCATAAGCCTTTATAACCGCCGCCGCTGAACCGCTCCGTCCAGTCGCCTCCCCCGGAGATCTTCGTCGATTTCAATGTCACCTTCGACGCAGCGGAAACATCTGTCGGCATAGCCATCTGTTCTCCCCACAGCATCATTGCCGCTGTTGTGATAACGAGAACTGCCAGCAAAATCCGTCTCTTTGTTCGTTTCTCTCTAATCATAAATACTCCTTTCCTCACAGACACATGACAACGTGATTGTTCTTCCCGCTTTTGTGCGCCGTAATCAGCACGTCGCCGCGCTTCAAAGTCATCCCCTTTTTATACGCATAACAGGTGAAGTTCCCATTGTTTTTGTAACTCCTGGCGAGTTGCACTCCGCTTCCGATATAACATGTTGAAAGACCCGCATACCGGTTGCAGATGCAGATCAGGTCTCCGCACGAGCATCCTGTCTTTGTCGTTATCTTGCTCAGATCATATCCGACCTTCGGCGCGAGTTTATCAAGTGACTTCTTCCCGTACTTTTTCTTTCCGCTGCCGCAGTATCCTATCTTGTTGTTCTTTACTGCTTTCTCACACATGGCGGCGGCCTTGCTGCCCTTTGCGGCGTCTTTTGGTCTGAACACATACGTCCAGTTGTAGACGGATGTCCTGCTGGAGGAATACAGGAACTTGCTTTCCACTACCTCCCTTCCGGATGAATCGCCGGGCTTTCTGTCCAGATCCGCCCGTGCCTGACCGATACTGTGGGATTTCTTAGCAGCCGGGGGTTTTGCCGCATTTGTCTTTGCTGCAGACGCTGTAGGCCTCGGAGCGGGCTTTATCTGCTTTGTCGTAGACGGCGCAGGCTTTGTCGTAGTCTTTGTTGGCTTCGCTGTGGATGACGCCGGATTTGCCTTCCCTGTGTACTGCAGTGTCACCTCACCGCGGCAGTTCCCCTGTCCGGTTACTTTCACTGTAGAGATTCCCTCTGCTTTTCCCCCGTAATATGTAACGGTGTAATCCTCCTTCTTGTTCAGTTTCTTTCCCTTGTACGTTACCGTCACTTTTGGCATATGGTATTTCCCGTCCGCGACAAACTCGTTATAAGCCAGAGAGACGGTGCAGTCGCTCAGATTGATCTCTGCAAAGGACAACGCGCTCAATGAAGTCTGCGTGCTGTCTTCCTGTGCGGTCACATAGTCTGTTTCCGCCGGGAAAACATATGCAGCCATGGCCGCGACCAAAATGATTAATAATTGTGTTATCTTTATCAGCATTTTTCTTCTCCTTGTCGTGCATGACGCAAAGTCATGTTTTTTTCAATGAAAAAAGCAGGCTTTCGCCTGCCTGGCGATTTGCCTGCTCTGAATCCTGTTCGTGTTATGTTTTGTGGAATTAAAGGAACAGTTCTTTTGTCTGCGCGATGTTTCTGATTCCTACTATGTCAATCGTACATGCATCCCTGTCCTTTGCACGCATGTGCTGCGCGTTTTTGATGGGGAGAACGATTCTGTTGAATCCCAGTCTCTGCGCTTCCCTGATTATTTTGTCGCTGTTCTGCACGGCGCGCAGATCCCCCGTCAGACCGATCTCTCCGATCACGAGCGTTTTGCTGTCCAGTTTTTTACCGGTACACGATGAGTACACCGCAAGGGCAACCGCCAGATCCGTATACGTCCCTTCCGGTCTGATGCCGCCCACGACATTTACGTAAACATCCTGATTGAGGAGTTTGAGACCCATCTTTTTCTCCAGAACCGCAATCAGCATATTGAGTCTGGAGCTGTCAATCCCCAGTGCAGTCCGCCGTGCAAAACCAATATTGCATGGACTGGTCAATGCCTGCACCTCGAGGATGAGGGGCCGTGTACCTTCGTAAACCGCAGTCGCCACAGCGCCTTCGCTGTCCTTGTCCATCTCTTCCATGAGTATCCCCGACAGGTTCTCTATTTCGATGAGTCCTTCCTCGGCCATTTCAAAGGCGCCGATTTCACTCGTCGTTCCGAACCTGTTCTTCTGCGACCGGAGTATCCTCATCTCATGACTCCTGTCACCGGTAAAGCTCAGAACACAGTCGACCATGTGCTCCACGATTCTCGGACCGGCCAGATCACCGCTCTTCGTGACATGCGCCACGATGAAAACCGGAATATCATACGTCTTCCCAATCTTCATCAGTTCATTCCCGCACGCCCTCACCTGTGAAACACTTCCCGGCGCCGATTCCAGATCCGCGCTGTACATCGTCTGAATGGAATCCACAATGAGGAATACCGGCTTCAGACTCTGACAGACTGCGCTCACGTTCTCGATATTGGTCTCCGCCAGAATGAACAGGTTGTTGCTGATTCCCTTCTCGCCGCAGACTCTGTCAGCCCGCATCCTGATCTGCTCCTCGGACTCCTCGCCCGTAACGTAGAGGACGACGTCCCTGGAAGAGGCGATGTTCTGGGCCGCCTGAAGAATGAGCGTGGATTTACCGATGCCCGGTTCACCTGAAATCAGGCAGAGAGACCCCGGAACCAGACCTCCTCCCAGCACTCTGTTCAGTTCTCTGATTCCCGTATCGATACGGGCGGTCTCGGAGGACTTCACCTCCGCGAGCCGTTCGGGCCGGCCGGCCTTTGCAGTTCCCGTACCGTCCGCCTTAGAGGTCCTTCGTCTCTTATCATCTTCTGCAAAATCTACAACCTTCTGCTCGAACATGGAATTCCACGCACCGCAAACGGGACACTGACCGACCCATTTGGCGCTTTCGCTTCCGCACTCATTGCAGACAAATACTGTTTTTGGTTTTTTTACCATCTGTTCTCCTTCACAAAACGGACCCGCAGGTGCGGGTCCGCTATAGGTTTTGTGCTCTGTTTACTTCTCTTCCTGTGAAGCTTTGTAGTCAGCGATGATCTTCTGTGAGATGTTCGCAGGAACAGGATCATGTCTTGAGAATTCCATCTCGAAGGAACCTCTTGCCTGAGTCATCGTTCTGAGTGCGATCGCATAGTCGAGAAGCTCAGCCTGCGGTGCTTCCGCCATCAGCTTCTGGATTCCGCCTCCGATAGGCTCCATGCCCAGAACAGCGCCGCGTCTGTTAGGCAGGTCGCCCATTACAGCGCCTACGTAATCATCCGGAACCTTGATCTCAAGCTTCATGATCGGCTCGAGCAGGCAAGGATTTGCCTCTGCAATACCCTTCTTGAACGCCAGTGATGCAGCGATCTTGAACGCCATTTCGTTGGAGTCTACTTCGTGGTAGGAACCATCGTAGAGGATCGCCTTGACATTCTGTACCTTACATCCGGCGAGAGGGCCCTTTTCCATGCACTCTCTTAGTCCCTTTTCAACCGCAGGTACATAGTTCTTCGGTACGGAACCGCCAAACAGTTCTTCGCCGAACTCAAA
>CACYBO010000078.1 GCA_902772685.1 uncultured Eubacteriales bacterium
GGGTTCTGATGTGACCATGGAACAGGCGATACAGAATGCGCGCAAGGGAAGCGTGATCATTCTGGTGGCTGTGTTCGGCAAAAGAGCAAATGTCGATCTGGCGAAGCTCAATGACTCGGAGCTCGATCTTAACACATCCATGATGTATCGGCATGAAGACTTTGTGGATGCCATCAGATTCGTGGAAGAAGGCACAGTGAAGCTGGAACCACTGAAGAGCAAAGAATTTGCCTTTGAGGATTTCAATGACGCATATGAATATATAGACAAAAACCGGGAGACAACGATGAAGGTTATCATCAATGTCGACTCCGATGAAGAGTAATCGCTGTTTGTGCAGGAGACTGATCATGAAACTGTCATATGAAGGAATCGAAGAAAAAGCAGCATGGGAAAAGGCCGGCATTCAGCTGCCTGCATATGACCCTGAGGGTATCGCCGAAAGGACGTTCGCTGCGCCGATATGGGTTCATTTTGGAATAGGTAATATATTTAGAATTTTCATCGGCGGGATCGCAGACAAGCTGATTACCGATGGAGAACTGGACCGCGGGATCACATGTGTAGAGACCTTTGATTATGATGTGGCAGACAAAATCTATGAGCCCTTCGATAATCTGGCGCTGTGTGTGAAACTGCATGCAGATGGACGGGCGGAGAAGCGGGTCATTGGCTCTCTCGGCGAGGTGATCGCCGCGAGGATGGAAGACGGGAAGATCAGAGAACGGCTGATCAGGATTTTCACCGACCCGGGTCTTCAGATGTGCTCCTTCACTGTCACGGAGAAGGGATACGCTCTCAGGGATGCCGACGGGAAGTATCTGAGCTATGTCGCATCGGATATCGCGAACGGCCCTGAGCACGTAATAGGAGCGATGGGTATTGTGGCATCTCTCCTGTATGAGAGATTTCTCGCGGGAGAGTATCCTATGGCGCTGGTGTCCATGGATAATGTTTCCCGCAACGGTGAGAAACTGAAGGCTTCCGTGACCGAAATCGCCAGCGAGTGGGCGGCGCGCGGGCTTGTGGAAGACAGGTTCGTCGAATACATTGAGGACGGTTCGAAGGTCAGCTTCCCCTGGACCATGATCGACAAGATCACGCCGAGACCGGGTGAGACTACAGAGGTAATGCTGAAAGAATACGGCGTCGAAGATATGGATATTCTGGTCACATCAAAGAAAACCTATATTGCGCCGTTCGTCAATGCCGAAGCGCCCGGCTATCTGGTGGTGGAAGATGATTTTCCGAACGGAAGGCCCGCAATGGAAAAGGCTGGCGTGTATATGACCGACAGAGATACAGTCAACAAGGCGGAGAGGATGAAGGTCACCGCAGCCCTCAATCCTGTTCATACAGCAGTGTGTACATTCGCCAGGATGCTAGGCTATGAACTGTTTGCAGATGCGATCATGGATCCGGATCTGCATGAGCTTGCGGTCACCGTCAGCCGGCGGGAGGGACTTCCAGTGGCGGAGGATCCGGGAATCATATCGCCAGAGGAATTCCTGGATGAACTTATGACGGAACGATTTCCCAATAAGTATCTCGGTGATACCAACGCGAGAATCGCGGTGGATATCTCCCAGATGGTGGGAATCCGATTCGGTGAAACGATCAAGGCGTATGCGCAAAAAGACGGAGACGCCTCTTCACTGATCGGGATCCCGCTGGCTATTGCAGGATGGATCAGATATCTGATTGGCATCGATGATCAGGGGAAAGCATTTGATCTGTCTCCGGACCCCATGCTCACGGAGCTTGGAAACATCACCCGGGGAATCGAATTTGGTGAACCTGATTCTGTTGGAGACAGACTCAGACCGCTGCTCTCCAATGCCAATGTTTTCGGTTCGGACCTGTATTCGGCCGGAATCGGTGACGCCATCGAGAGTATGGTCAGGGAAATGCTTGCAGGAAAAGGTGCAGTCAGAAATACGCTCAGTAGTTATCTTCAGGAGAACAGAGAGGAACGGTAATGGATAATGCAACACTTATAAACGAAGGCAGGACGGCCTTAGGGATTGAATTCGGATCCACCAGAATCAAAGGCGTTCTGATCGATTATGACGGCAATATCTTGGCAACAGGTTCTCATGAATGGGAGAACCGCTTTGAAAACGGTGTATGGACGTACAGACTTCCAGATGCTGAGGACGGGATGCGTTCCTGCTACAAAGCGATCAAGGAAGAGGTGAAGGAGAAGTACGGAGTTATACTCAGAACCACTGGGGCGATTGGTGTCAGCGCCATGATGCACGGATATATCGCATTAGATAAAGACAACCGGCAACTGGCACCATTCCAGACATGGCGGAACACCAACACTACGGAAGCAGCCGATGAACTGACAGAACTCTTTGACTTCAACATACCTCTCAGATGGTCTGCTGCGCATCTGTATCAGCGGATGCTGGATGGTGAGGAGCACGCAGCGGATATCAGTTCGGTGTTTACACTTGCCGCATACATCCACTACAGGCTGACAGGATGTAAGGTGATCGGTGTTGGCGATGCGGCTGGCATGTTCCCCATTGATTCCGAAACCATCGACTATGATCAGGAGATGGTCGGGAAGTTCGATCAGCTGCTGAAGAGCAGAGGATATGGTTATGGCCTAAGGGATGTTTTTCCGGCTGTTCTCACCGCCGGTGAGGATGCGGGCAGCCTAACGCATGAAGGAGCTGCGCTTCTTGACCCCGAAGGGGATCTTGCCGCTGGGATACCGCTTTGCCCGCCTGAGGGAGATGCAGGGACAGGTATGACGGCAACGAACTCCGTGGCGCCGCGTACGGGCAACCTTTCTGCGGGGACGAGCACTTTCGCCATGGTCGTGCTGGAGCATAAGCTCAGTAAGCTCCACCGGGAGATTGACATGGTCACCACGCCTACAGGATTCCCGGTCGCCATGTCGCACGCCAACAACGGGACCACTGATCTGAACGCCTGGGTCAAAGTGTTCTCCGAATTCTGCAGCCTGATGGGCATCGAAGCAAGTATGGGGGACTTATACGGCAAGCTGTACACGCATTCTCTTGGGGGAGACCCGGACTGCGGAGGTCTGATGGCATATGGATATTACTCAGGCGAGAACGTGACCTTCATCAATGAGGGAAGACCTCTGTTCGTGAGAACTCCCGACAGTAAATTCGACCTGGCCAATTTCATGAGAGCCAACCTCTATACAACGCTTGGCGCTGTTAAGCTTGGTCTTGACATCCTGCTCAAGGATGAAGGCGTTAAACTCGATGTCATGATGGGGCACGGGGGTCTGTTCAAGACACCGGTTGTGATGCAGCGGTATCTTGCAGCTGCCATCGATACTCCTGTAGTCGTGATGGAGACTGCATCAGAAGGAGGCGCATGGGGCATCGCATTGCTGGCCGCCTATCTGGCTGACGGCAAGAGCACTGGGCGCCTGGAAGACTACCTGAATGA
>CACYBO010000079.1 GCA_902772685.1 uncultured Eubacteriales bacterium
ACAATGCAAAGGGCAGAACGCCAGGTAAAACTGAAGTAATGCGCAATCATTACTGCAGACAACTTTTTTCCGAATATTTTGCTGAAAAATTCACCCATGCTTCACTGCCTTTCGCTTATAATCAATCGCCTTTCGCTACGGGAACAAATTGCTCTTGCAAGTAAGATTTTATAATATGCCGGAACGTTCTTCAAGGGCGGGCGAAGGAGAGAACCTGCTTCAGAGCCTGTTCCTTCGGGATTCCCGCCAGTCTGAGTTTATGCGCGTAGTCAAGTATCTCTTTGAAATTCTCGCCCGGTTCCAGTCCCGCGTCGATCAGATCTTTTCCGGTGACATAGGGGCGCGACATGAACTCATTGTAAACATCGAGCCTCTCAAAGAGGAACTTCAGATTGTCCTCACGCTCACCTTCGTATCTTTCGGAAGCCTTATCGACTGCTGAAAAGAGGATCAGATCATACGGATTGATGGCTTCATCAAACAGGCGGTTGGAAGCCTTTACGGATGATTTTGCAAAGGCAATCATGTTCGGTCTCATATGGAGTTCCGTCATATTTTCGACGTACCTGATCAAGGAGGCGTCCCGGGTGAGCCTGCGCAGAAAGCGGTCGACGAGCGGCATCCCGGCTTTCTCATGCTGATAGGAGTGGATTCTGCCCTTTACGATTTCTGTTGTTTCTATTTTGCCCAGATCGTGGACCAGAGGAACGAGCATGAATCGGAATGGTTCCTCTACGAGAGAGCGGTATTCCGCGGCGTCGTCCAATACGTTCATCACGTGCGTCCAGACATCGCCCTCCGGATGGAAGACCGGATCCTGCTCAAGGCCGATGAGATCGGCAAGTTCCGGGAACCAGTGATCCAGCTGATTCATCTTCCGGAGGACCTCGAAGAATACAGAAGGCTTCCTGCCTTTGCACAGAGCCTTTTCGAGTTCCGCTGCAACCCGTTCACGCGGCAGTGCGGAGAGATCTATAGTGCTGCAGAGATCGACTGTCTCATCAGCCACATCAAAGAGGAATCTCGAAGCGAACTGCGCTGCCCTGAGGACACGCAGAGGATCCTCCACAAATGTTTCCGCGTCAATATGGCGCAGGACGCCGCTTTTAAGGTCCTCCTGCCCGCCGAAGCAGTCGATGATTTCGCCCGTCAGCACATCCTGCATCAGCGCGTTGATCGTGAAATCGCGTCGTTTGGCCGCAGCTTCAACCCCGAGGAACGGATCGGTATAGATTTCGAAATCCTTGTGGCCTCTGCCCGTGTTCTTTTCTTTTCGCGGTATGGCAATATCAATATCGCAGCCGCGGATGGAATAGACGCCGAAACTTTTGCCTATGGTGATGACATCCCCGAACTGTGCGAGCAGCGCGCGCAGATCTTCCGGCTGCACGCCGTGCACCTCAATGTCCACGTCCTTGTGCGCCGGTCCCGTCAGTTCGTCCCTCTGGGTCAGCCTCATCAGCTCATCCCGTACGAACCCGCCGATGTAGTAGGCTTTTCCGCCTGCCGCGTCGACTGCCCGTGCGATTTGCTGTGCCAATGCTATATTGTTGTCTGTCTGATTATCAGTAGGGTTTGCTGTCATGGTGAATCTATTATATCGCATGTACTTTTGCGTCGCAAAAAAAGATATAGTATACTTACGGCATGGAGTTGAAGTTTGGTGAAAACAGAATACTCAACCGGAGCGGATGGCTCAGACTCATGGGCGTCAGCGAGGATCATCTGAAGGCGGCGGAAACAGACGAAAAGATGCGCGCTGCCATCGAGAGACTGCAGGCGCAGATGGATGAAGCGGAGCCTCTGCTTTTTGATGCGGCGGAGCCGGCGTTCACCTACGAGGTTCTGGACGCGGAGCAACTGGCGGTACAGGGAGAGTCTCTGTTCAGGCATCTGGAAGGGTGCAGCCGGCTGGCGGTCATGGCGGTCACCCTGGGACACCGGGTGGACGAGCTGATCAGCGAGACACAGGCGGAGAGGATCGCGATGGGCGTGGTCATTGACAGCGGCGCTTCCGTGCTGACGGAGCTGGCTGCGAACATGGCGGAGGAGCGGATCCGGGCTGAGCTGGCCGCGGGTGCGGATTCTGCGCTTTACATGACGGCCCGGTTCAGTCCGGGCTACGGGGATTCGCCTCTGGAGATGCAGGCCCAGGTCCTGGACCTCCTTGACGCAGAGCAGCAGCTCGGCATCACCTTGAGCAAAGGCTATATGATGAGCCCGTCCAAATCGATTACGGCCATCATGGGGCTGGCGGACCATCCGGTCACGGGCCGGCTCGCCACCTGCAATGAATGTGTCCTCAGGGACAAGTGTCAGTTAAAAAAAGAAGGGAAGCGCTGCGGCGCCTCCCGATGAATCAGTTTACATGCCTGTCAGTACGATGGTCTTCGGCTTGGTCACCTCGTTGAACGTAACCATGACGCCCTCGGTGCCAACGCCGCTCATCTTCCATCCGCCGAACGGCATCTCAAATGTGCGCAGTCTTGAAGCGGCGTTCACGATAACGTTTCCTGCTTCGAACGCATCGCACATTTTTTTGATCTTGTGATAATCCTCCGTGAATACGCAGCTGGACAGACCGTAGATGGAATTGTTGGAGATTTCAATAGCCTCTTCGATCGTATCGAAGGTTATGATCGGGATCACCGGTCCGAAGACCTCCAGATCACGGGCGATTTCCATGTCAGGAGTGACATCCGTGATCACGGTAGGCGCGTAGTGGGTGCCTTTGCGCAGACCGCCTGTGAGGAGTCTGCCGCCGGCTGCCAGTACGTCAGCAACCTGCTGTTCCACGGTGATTGCCGCTTCCTCGTTGATCAGACAGGAAATCTGGGTTTCAGGATCCATCGGATTGCCGATTTTGAGTCCTTCCACCATGGCGAGAACCTTCTCGGTGAATTCATCCGCAACTGAGCGATGGATGATGAAGCGTTTGCACGCGCAGCAGATCTGCCCGGAGTTGACGAGCCGGCCGCCGAATACTTCGCCGACAGCCTTGTCGATATCAGCGTCCCCGAAGACGACGAATGGATCGTTTCCGCCCAGTTCAAGGGCGTAAGGGGTCAGATTCGGAGCGGCGAGTTCCGCGACGCGTACGCCGATCTCCGTGCTTCCCGTCAGTGAAATAAACGAAGTTCTCCTGTCACGGACAGCGGCCTCCTTGACCGCTCCCGGAGCGACCACGCACTGGATCACCCCTGCGGGAACGCCGGCTTCATGCAGCAGAGTGCAGAGCCGCATGATGGTCAGAGGATTGCCCGAAGGCGGCAGCACCAGCGCTGAATTGCCCATGAGCAGGGAAGGCATGACCTTCTGGCAAAAGAGATTGGACGGGAAGTTGAACGGTATGATGCACACGACAACGCCCACCGGCTCTCTCGTAACGTACTGTATGGCGTGCTCCTGACCGGCTTCGAGACCGGCAGGAACGACGGTTTCATAGAAGTGTTTCGCCTTTTCCGCAAAGGCAGGAACGACGATCGGTATGTTGCCGATCTCGCCAAGAGCCTGAGAAATCGGCTTGCCGTTGTCACGGCAGAGCGTCTCCGCGAGAGACTGTTTGTTTTCCTTAACCAGTTCCACAAAACGCATGAGAATTTCCGCCCGTTTATAGACCGGAACATCAGCCCATTCCTTCTGTCCGCGGACCGCTGCGTCCAGAGCTTTATCTATGTCCTCCGCACAGCCGCGCGGAACAGTGTCGATGACCTGTCCGGTATAAGGGTTCAGGATATCCATTGTCTGTGAACTTACGCTGTCAGCGAACACACCATCTATCAGCATTTTCATGTTTCTTTTCTCCTCTGCATGTACTGCGGTTTCACACGTGAAAGCGGTTGACATGAAACCTGAAAAAGTATATCATTTCGGTGTATATTTGTAAATAATTATACTACTATAAGCGGTGGATTATATATGGCAGAAACGACAACAAAACAGCGAAAACACGGAAGATATTTTTGGATTTCATGCATTACTGTCGGAGTGATTTTCCTCGTATGGATCATCGCTTCCGCGTCGGGTTCTTTAGATAACGCCAGAGTGGTTCCGTCCATAGGAGCCGTCGGAGCGGCGCTGCTGGACCTTTGTACTTCGGGGTACAAAGGCAACACGCTTCTCCAGCATCTGGGCGCCAGCTTCTTCAGACTGTTCACCGCGTTTTTCCTGGCCGTGCTCACAGCGATTCCGTTTGGTCTTCTCAGCGGAATGAACAAAAAAGTCAGAGCCGCCATGGAGCCTATCATCGAATTTATCCGTCCTCTGCCTCCACTGGCGTACTACACTGTAATCGTCATGTGGCTGGGAATCGGGGACAGTTCCAAGATCATGCTTCTTTACATGGCCTGCTTCCCGCCGATCTACATCGCGTGCGTCGCTTCCGTGGTTAAGATCCCGGAGGCTTACACTCATGTTGCCGCGACGCTGGGGGCAAACGACAGGCAGATGTTCTGGAAGGTCATACTTCCGTATACCGCACCGGATATTTTCACCGGAGTCCGTACTGCTTTTGGACATGGGTACACTACACTGGTCGCCGCGGAGATGGTTGCGGCGTCATCCGGTATCGGCTGGGTCGTACTGGACGCCAGCAACTGGCTCAGGAGCGATATCATATTCGCGGGCATCATCGTTATGGGCGTCACCGGTCTGGTGTTCGACTGGATACTCAGAAATCTTGAGAAAAAAGCCGTTCCTTGGAAGGGCAAATTATAAATCCGATTGCAAAAGCAATCCACACTGAATAAAGGAGATAAGATCATGAAGAAATGGAAATCGATCCTGGCTATCACGGTTGCCGTGCTTACAATGATGATCATGACGGCATGCGGAGGAGACACTTCATCAGATTCTGACCAGAACGGACCGACGGACAGCGGTGCAGTATTTGCGACGCAGGACCTGTCGGACTGCTGTACGGTCTCAAAGGCAGAGGGATTCTATGAAGAATACATGCCTGACATTGATATTGAGACATTCAACGCCGGCAGGGACATCAACAACGCATTAAAAGCGCAGAGCGCTGACATCGGCGGCGCCTTTGGTATCGTGCCGGTAGCGGTCGGCCTGACCAGCGGCATAGATTACAAAGTCGTTTACATCGCGACCCGGATTCAGGGAACAGAAGGACTCGTGGCCAAGGAAGATTCCGGCATCAATTCAGTCGCGGACCTCAAAGGCAAGAAGGTCGGCTATACGTCAGCTTCTTCCGGACACTACGGAATCCTGTGCGCACTGCAGGACGCGGGGATGACTGTTGACGATGTCGAACTCATCGACATGGATCCGGACGCCATCAATTCCGCATGGCAGAGAGGCGATATCGATGTAGCCTACACATGGAACCCGACACTGATCAACCTGAAGAATTCAGGCGGCAAAGTCATCCTGACTGTTGAGGACCTGGCGGAGAACGGTCACGCAACATATAACTTCTATGTTGTAAGATCAGACTACGCCGAGGCAAATCCTGACCAGGTGGTCGCCTTCATCAAGGGCGTACAGAAAGGCGCGCAGCTCTACAAGGATAAGCCGGATGCGGCAAAGGCAGCAGCGGCTGAACGGCTTGAGCTCACCGAAGAGGAAATCAACGAGCAGATGACCGACATCTATCCGACGATCGATGAGCAGATGAGCGACGACTGCTTCGGAAGCGACAACGCAGCCAAGAATCTCCTGCAGGTCGCTGAGTTCCTTAAGGATGCTGGACAGATCGACGACGCCAAGGATCTTGAGTTCTTCAAGAGCAAAATCGATACGACTTATCTCGAGCAGGCTATGAAAGAACTCGAAGCAGAGTAAATACACATTAACAGAATCAGGAAAGACAATCTGAGACTATGAACGACAATACTGTAATGTCAGTAAAAAACGTCAGCGTCAAATACAAGGGTGCCAATGATTCCGCGGAGACATTGGCGCTCGAAAATGTCAATCTTGACGTGAACGACGGCGATTTCGTATGCATACTGGGGCCATCCGGCTGCGGCAAAAGCACGCTCCTCAATGTAATGGGAGGGCTTCTGGAAGCGACCGAGGGTTCTGTTGAGATGCTCGGTGAAGCGGTGCGGGGAGTCGATCCCAAGAGAGCCATCGTGTTTCAGCAGCCGACTCTTTACCCGTGGATGGACGTGTACAGCAATATCGCCTTCGGACCAAATGTGAGAGGCATCAAGTCCGAGGAAACTGACAGAAGGACAAAAGAATACATCGAACTCGTAGGCCTGGAGGATTTTGCGCACTCCAAACCGTACGAGCTTTCGGGCGGAATGAGACAGAGAGCGGCGCTGGCGAGGGCCCTCGTCAACGACCCTGTTCTGATTCTGCTGGATGAGCCGTTCGGCGCGCTGGACGCCTTTACCAGGACGACCATGCAGGACCTCATCCGCAAAGTCTGGAAGAGCACCAAGTGCTCCGCGGTCATGATCACGCATGACGTGGATGAAGCGCTGTCGCTCGCCACCCGGGTGATCACTATGTCCGCGCTTCCGGGGACCATCATCAAGGAGTTCGATGTGAACTTTACGAATTACGCAGAAGACAGCGAGGAGGACTTCCGCTACACGAAGGAGTATCTGGATCTCCGTAGGGAAGTGCTGCATCTGATCAAGCAGAAATAGGATGAAACAGTCTGCAGAAA
>CACYBO010000080.1 GCA_902772685.1 uncultured Eubacteriales bacterium
AGACTTTATCTTTACTCTGGTTGGCTTCTTGTGGCTTATCAGTTTTCCGTTTTTGTCAAACTCGACTTTCTTTCCCTTTATCTTATGTTTGCCTGTATATCTGAATCCGTTTTTCGGGTCGAGGTAGTACAGCGCTCCCTTTTTCCACATCCAGCCACTGCGTATCACACCGCTTGGGTTGTAATACTGATAGCGTTTTTTACTTCCCTTCACACTGACCCATCCTGACATCGCCTTCTCGTCAGCCTTGCCATTATTGTTCATATCCTTGACAAGTGTTACGTTGTTGTTGCTGACGTTGACGATCAGGGTTCCTCTGTGACTGGATACAGGATAATTGTATCCATAGTTTCTGAGCCTCTTCACCTGCGCACTTACAGAAGAAGTGTAACCATGATTCTCTTCAAAGGACCAGATCGGCGTAGTCCTTTTCAGGTATCTCGTCTTGGACGACGTACTCAGGCCGTGATGGCTCGCCTTGAGCATCTCGCAGTTTAAGGCATACCCGTATTTTGCTATCTGCTTCGCCTCTTCCTGCTTCTCCGTATCTCCGGCAGTCAGAAATCTGAAGTTGCCGCACTGCACCATTGCGGTCAAAGAGCAGTTGTTCAGACAATGTCCGTTCTTGGTTCCGCAATTGTTGTGCTGGCTCTTAAACTGATCCACTGTATATGTCCCAATCGGTCCGATAATGGTAAACACTGCAGCTCCCACATTAAATCTGTCAGTTTGTCTTGCATTCGGACCGTAAAGGGTGTTTTTGTACTCGATATCCTTATGCATTCTGAAAGCAGGTTTCAAAAAGACGAGTTCATTGATTTTACCCTCCGCAATATCAAGGTTGTGGGCGTATCTTGATTCGATAGACAATCCTGTTGGAGTTTCATAGTATTTGCATAGTTCAAGATCAGGCAAATATAACCTGTTCACCTTGAAATTGTCGCATATGTCCTGCAGTCCGCCTGTGTGATCTTCGTGCAGATGGCTGATATATACATCCAGTTCTTTTACGCCTATCATCTTAAGCGTGTTCACCAAAGACGAATGATATACTGCTGAGCTGTTTTTTCTCGGTCTGATCGCTCCGGTATCCATGAGCAGATACTTGCCGTTGGACTCAATCAGTACCGCGTCCCCATATCTGTCACTGCTCAGTCTTTTGCCATTCTCACGATGCAGATAGATACCGTAGATCCGCATGCTCTTCCTGTATTTCGAAACATTTTCAAGAAGACTGCCTGTAGGCCCGCCGAAATCCTTAATTTCAACTTCGGGCTCTTCTTCATCAGCTTCCTGTGCCTTCAGTGTTACGTCTGACTCATCAGTCCCGGTCTCCGGCATGATTCCCTGTGTTGATTCTTCCAGAGATCCCTGTTCAGAATCCGGTGCCGATTCCAATTCCGGTTCTGCCGCAGCTTCTGCTGCTTCTGCTGCTTCTGCGGTTTCATCAGGCTCCGGTTCTAAAGCATCTTCCCCGGCAAAAGCCCAAACCGGTGCTGCTGATACAGCCATGACTAAACTAATTCCAATAATAACTATCTTTTGAAAACAACTATTCCTCTTCACTCTGCCCCTCTGTCGGCTCCTCCTGAGTATCTTCCGGTTCTGCGTTTACAGTACCGTTTGTTTCATCATTTACTATTCCATCTGCTCCGGCTCCATCCTGGCCCTGATCCTGACCGTCGCCAGAGTTATCACCCGGTTCATCGCCTGGATTGTCACCCGGCTCGTCGCCGGTATCATCCTTAGGAACCGATTCAAACACAGCAACAAAAACAGTATTGCCGGTTACTGTGATAGTATCCAGATCTACTATATTCAATTCAGGATCGCCTGCCTTGGCCCAACCTTTGAACTCATAAGTATATTCTTCGTCTTCCGCCTTGACAGGTGTTGCGCCGTCATAGGAAAACTTCGATCCGTATTTGACTTTCGCATCTGTTTCCAAAACTGTGCCGTTTTCATTCTTCCACGTGATTGTGTATGTGGACGGAGGCAGCCACTTGCTCAGGTTTTTCTCAAACTCCGGCGTCCACTGTTTCAGGTATCCTGCCCGTTTCGGATGGTTAAGATCCCTCATGTAAAGACAGAATTTACTGCCCTTCAGGTTTGTCAGCGCGGAGTTGCTCCACATGTCGATTACCTCAATGCGGTTCCTTTTGACTGTAGTGGAGCCGGATTCGCTGCCGTACACAAGATTTCTCGCACCATAGCGTCCCCGTGCTTTATAGAGCAGGGATCTCATCTTAGCGTACTGCTTTCCATAATTCTTGAACTTCCTCACATCCCTTACTGTGAAGAACACCACCTGGCAATCAGGCCATCTGTTGTATGCATAAGCGGTAACAAACTCAATTGCCCCCGCTACTGTATTTGTTCTCTTATACAGCTTGGCAAGATAAGCATTGGCATTGGCGTCGTTCTTACCTGTCAGCCTGCTCATATCAATGCCTCTGATCGATCCAAGGGGCACTCCGTTCATGGAATCGTTGAGCGAAAGCTGACATACGAAAACATCCGGTTCATACGCAGGATGTGCATTACACCATTTCGTCAGTCTTTCAACATAGCTTCCCGCGACTTTTGACCTGGCAAGTGTCGTTCCGGATTTGGCAAGCTTAACGCTTTTGCTGCCGTTTCTCTTATCCATGTAGTCAACAAAACTTACCTTTCCGGAATAGAGTCCGGCAGTTATAGAACTGCCGAGGAACATAAACTTACGGCTCTTAAGTTTATTTGCATACCCTGAGGTTCCTGCTTTCGAAAGGGCATATGCCGGCCCGTTGCCGTTCCCGGACCCTTTCTTGTTTGTTACTACCGCTTTTGCCTTGGTGTATCCGGTTCTCTTGTTTCCGCTGTAAGCTCTTATCTTGTAGTAATACTTGGTGTTCTTTTTGAGTCCTTTGTCGAGATAGGTGAATCCCTTTGTTTTCCCAACCAGTTTGTAGCCTTTGCCCTTCTTCGTTGATCTGTATACCAACAGTCCCGCTGCACCGGGCGCACCGGTCATTTTCAGCTGGACCTTGCATTCACACTTGTCGATGATCTTGAGCCCCGGTTTTTTGAGCACCGTCTTGCACTTGGCGGCGCTGCTGAACTGGCCGTACTTGCGCGGCGCTGTGCCTTTGTAAGCTCTTACCTTGAAATAATACGTCTTCCCTGTTTTAAGCCCTGCGATCGTCGCTTTGTTCACTGTGACATCCGCCGCCTGGGAATACTTGCCGCCCTTCTTTCCTGCGACATAAAAAACATAGCCTGTCGCCCCGCTCACCTTTTCACAGGACACTTTCACGGCGACTGCACTCACGCAGCTCGCCTTGACTTTAGCAGGCTTTTTTGCAAATGATGTTGCAGCATCTGCTGTTACCGTGACCATTGACAAAGCCATTACGATGGTCAGAAATAAGCTTAATGCCTTTTTTATTTTCATGCACAAATCCTTTCTATCCCTTTTTCTGATCGTCTGAAGCTCATGATTTCATTACCCTTAATTATATAATAGGTCACTTATCCC
This sequence comes from uncultured Eubacteriales bacterium, assembly GCA_902772685.1. Classification (GTDB taxonomy): domain Bacteria; phylum Bacillota; class Clostridia; order Peptostreptococcales; family Anaerovoracaceae; genus Lentihominibacter. The sequence goes on from CACYBO010000080.1 coordinate 3,515, forward strand.
TTCAATTCTTAGGCTTTCTCGTAACCAGCACCGTCCTGTTCGGGAAAAATACATCCAGCACGGCGTTTCTCATCTTCTTCCAAGGCACTGCCTGGAATATGATCGCCACTAAAGCTCCCAACGCATATGTAACGAATGCGAATATCCATATTCTCACCACCGGGCTTTCAACAGAATCATAGAGCCAGTGATAGTTGAACATCATCCTCAGGAACAGCCAGTGAACGAGATATATGATAAGTGTCGCCGCTGATATCTTCTTGATGATATATTTGGCTTTCTCACCGTACTCTTTCGTGGCCAATCCATTCGTAATCAGAAGGAACAACGCTACGTTCTTGAAAAATGTCGTAATCGTGAACTTGCCGTTGATCCAGTTGCAGTCGCTGTATCCTGTCAAATTGAATATTATGATGCTTGCAGCCGTGGCGACAACGAGCGATGCGAGTCCCGCCATGTACATCAGTTTTCTTGCTCTCTTGCTTGGTCTGTAAGTGTACAGGTAATAACCCAGGACCATCCAGAATGAATACTGGCAGATGCTCTCCAGCGGGGTGTACGTCGCAATCAGTTCAACAGTTTCTTCATGCGGTATGCGCGGCGTCCCGACAATCGTATTCACAAACAGCGCTGACAGCATCAGTATCAGTCCATATTTATACACATTTTTATCATCGGCCTTCGTTATGCATCTGAAGAACGGAACCATGATATATAACGTGATGATCATTGGAATATACCACATATGAGGCGGCTGAACGATCCATTCGTGGATGAGCATGGATTTGGTAAACACCGCTCCATGAACCACGACTTTCCGGTAGATTCTGTCCAGCGCATAAATCAGGCTCCAGAACACATATGCCGTTGCCATCTTCGGGATGTTCTTACTCCATACTTTTCTTGCCGTAACATTCCTCTGCGGAGTAAGAAAGAATATCCCGCTTACCATAACAAAAAGTACCGTTGGTGACGCGAATAAAGCCATGTACCCGGCAAGTATTTCCCAATCGGTGCTTCCCGCCCCAACCAGGTGGTAATCATAGTACGGCAGCGACATACGTGTCGCGTGCACCAATACGACCATCAGGCATGAGACGCACCTCAATATATCGACAGAATAATCCCTGCCCCCTGTTACAAATAAGCGCGGACCACTGTTATTCAATGTCTGCTGTTCATTCATTTAAATTGTTACCCTCCATTGAAAAATAATGTCTTCCGGACTCACAGCCCGATTGCTGTGCAGATTCTTCTGCAGTTATTGTAATCCGTATAAGCGAAAAACCGGTCAACCCGATCTGCGTATTGATCATCCTCCGGACATCCGCGTTTAATCAGATCTGTTATCACCTTGACAGTGTCTTCATAATTATATGTTACCGGCCCGAATCCATCCGTTTCGTAGTCAAAATACCCTTTGTCCCATGTATGGGAGCCGAAGAACTGTTTCTCATCAAACTGGCAGTACACAATTGGTTTCTTCATATAAGCATGGTCAGCGACAACGCTTGAATAATCCGTTATCATTAAGGAGCTTCTGCACAACACATCATTGTAACTGAAATCGGGCTCCGCAATCTCTATAACGTCATTTCCTTTGAATGCATCCCGATTGTTTGTGAAAAGCGGATGAACGCAGAATAACCCTTTGTATCCATTCTCAATCATCGCGTCTATTATCTGTTTATCGTTGATCAGCCTGTTGTAGAATCTGCAATATTCTGTTTCCGCAAAGGCACTGCTCTCCGCCAGCCTGTAAGACCCTGATATAGAATCCAGATTCATGTTCTTGCGCCAGGTTGGAGCGAAGACGACCAGTTTCTCACTGCGGTCTATCAGATAATCATTTCTGGCGAAACCGGTCAGTACAACATGGTCCTTGCCATATCCATATGCTTCGTTGCCGATAATGGATTCATATTCCCTGTTTGCAGCGGTGATGAAACAGGAAATGTTTCTCTTTTGCCTGCAGCCCCAGGATGAAATATCGCCAAACGAAATGCCGTGCTGAAGAAATACGAACTGATGTCTGATCATATCCTGCACATACTTCTGATCAGAACCAAAAGGCGACAGCAGCCAGTATGCCCACTGCGAGGAAACCAGTTTGTCCGAAGCCAGAAACAGAGCAAGGTATTCATCAGAGCCGTAGTCAACTACTTCCCCATACTCTTTCAGTCTCGCAAAGTCAGGAGAGTCTTTTGAGACCGCAAAGTAAATACGGTTCTTTTTCCTGCTTCTGGTAGTGCTCAGATACTTAAACAGTGCTTCTGCATTATCACCGGCACGGTCGCCCCGGTCGATAATGAGAACGATCGGTTTTTTCCCGCGCAACTCTTCCGCGCGCTGCCTGATGCGGTACACAGATTCCGGACAGTCTTTTCTGAGCGTCTTATCAAAAGCATCAACATACTCTTTTACTGTCTTCCGGTCTGCTTTCAATACGCTGATGGTTTTCCCATCGGAGGAGATCAGACACTTGCCGGCTCTGAAAAATGCGTTCTTCAGCCCGGTCAGACGTGAGAATCTTCCGTAGCCCATTCCCATGACTCTGGATGATTCGCTGCGCCTGTCAACAATATGAAACTCATACAGTTCCCCTGCTTTCAAAGGCAGATCAACCCGGAACAGTCTCCCCGGGAAGACTGTCTCTCCGCTGATTGATTTCGTATCTGTATATGGAGCTTTGTAGTAATCCAGAGGAACGCTCCCACTCATACCCTTGACAGTAACATAGTGTGTCTCATCAAAAAGCTCGCTTCTGTCCCTTCCTTCCAGGTGGAGATATCCGTTTTCAATCACAGCGATATCAAGAAGCACTCTGGCATGACCTGTAATGTAGCCGTAACTCTTTGGGCTGATTTCTCCTCTGAATTTCAGCAGATATGCTTTCAGGTTGAGTGATGTATCTTTCGCGTTACAGATATATTCTTCATCGATTTGATTGAGAACATCGTGCAGTTCTTTGAAATACTCTTCCTTTTCCTCCGGGGAAAGTACATCCTCCGGTATCTGCTTCTTGAACCTCCATCTGATTTCGTAGATAATCAGCGTCTCAATATACGGCAGAACATATCCATATTTTTTCCTCGACATGTCAAGGAGTTTAGGATATAACTTTTTCACTACCGGAAGATAGCACTCTTTTCTGTCGTACCGCTGGTCGATTGCAGAACTGCCGTCCTCAGATAATCTGTATTCATAAACTGCGTCCCTGCATAACGCATATTTTGATTTTTCAAAAATAATCTCATTAATGAAGAGAACATCCTCTGCGAGCGGCATATCTTCCTCAAACCGCAGTTCCCCTATTGCCTCTCTTTTCAGAATGGTTGAACTCATTGATAGCTGCAGGTCATTGCAGTCCTCTGTGATATCAACTACCCTGTTCTCCTTAAATTTGTAGTCCAGCGGGTGCTTGAAGCCTTCCTTTCTGCCGAAATAACGCATTCTGCACGCTGTGACGTCTACTTCATCATAGTGCTCATCCAAAAGCGGAAGAAGGTTTTCAAACGCATCCTCCCTCCAGCGGTCATCCGCATCGAGCATGTTTATATAACGTCCATCAGCTCTCACGAGCCCGGTGTTCCGGGCGGCTGATACGCCCGCGTTTTCCTGATATATGTACTCGATGTTATCCGGAAAGCGGCTCACATACTGTTCGCATAGTTCTCTCGTATTGTCGGTACTGCCGTCATCGACAACAATCACCTGAAAATGATCTGAAAAGCCGATGGTCTGATTGATCAGACTGTCGAGTGCTTCAGAAATAAATTGTCCGTTGTTGTATGTTGGTATTATTATGCTGAATATCATCAGAAGTAATCATATCCTCCATGTATATCATATATGCTGCCGTTCAGATACTGGTTCGTCAGGATGTGATAGCATAAATCGGCAACTTCCGAAGGCTCCCCGAATCTGTGCATTGCTATCTTCCTGTTGATCCTTTCATAGCTCTCGTCACTCCTGTTGTCCTGCCATCTTGTTTCAATGAATCCCGGCGCAACTGCATTCACGCGGATGCTTCGGTCGGCGAATATCTTGACCATCGATCTCGCTGCAAACATGACTGCAGCTTTTGATGTACTGTAGACCAATGATGAAGAATACGTCGCCTGTCCGGCGTGAGACCCCATGAAAAGAATGCTTCCCTGCTCTCTGATCATAGGCTGCAGAGCCTTGACAAGAAACACCGGCACGTTGACGTTCGTCCTCATGACATGTTCCCAGATCTCCGGCGTATAGTCATCAAAAGATGCATATGTTCCGATTCCTGTGTTCAGAATCAGCCAGTCAACATGATCCGTTTGTTCCTGAACAGTATCTGTAACTGCCGTGATCCCTTCGTATCCGGACAGATCCGCCTTAATCAGTACGATCTTGTCTCTGTCCTGAGGATCCGCTTCAGCTTTCAGATCATCCGCAAGCTGATCGTTATGTCCATAGACGACAAAAATCTTATCATCCGGGCAAACCGATTCTCTGAGTATCTTCAGGACGATTTCTCTTCCTATTCCTGATGTGCCGCCTGTAATTACTGATACATTGCTCATATCCGTCACCTACATTTCAAGTATTTCTTCCATCAGTTCCTCCGGAATGTATGGACGCTGGTTGTACATTTCCTCCCCAAAGAAAGTCTTAGGGTACGCTCTTGAATCTGTATCGATCAGCACCTGGATCAGTCTTGGTTTGCTGCTGTCCATCTTAAGCAGTGCTTCTGTAAGTTCCTCCTCAGAAGAGACTGTCACCGAGTCGATTCCGTATGCTGCAGCGACTGCCTCGAAATCCGGAGCCGTATATCCGCCGGAAGCAACCGATCCGGAATAAATGCTGTTAAAGATATCATCCTGCTGCTGCTGTATCAGACCGAGGGATCTGTTGTTCAGCACGATCATCGTTACAGGCACCTGTTCTCTGAATACCCACTGCAGTTCCTGAATATTCATCTGAAACGCACCATCGCCGCAGATCGCCACGCTCTTTTGCCCTGTCCCGTAATGGGCGCCGATGGCAGCAGGAAGCGCAAATCCCATCGCTCCATGCCCTCCGGAGAACAGCAGCTGCTGTCCCTCTTTGAGATTGAATGACTGGGATGTCCACACCTGATGCTGTCCCACGTCACAGCAGATCACGGTATTGTCATCGATTGATCCGCTTATCGCTTCGATAACTGCATTTGGTTTTCTCTCCGGACATGACGCGTCAAAAGCAGTCAGTTTTTTCTTGATTACTCCGCACTTTTCGAGCCAGGAATCGAACGACCTGTTTACAGAAACTGTTTCCTGTCCCAATGCATCGATTACCTCGGCACAGTCCACCATGAAGCTGGTCTCATCCTCGTGGACTTTCCGTGCTATTTCAAGCGGATCGATTTCAACTCTGATTATTCTTGCATTTTCAGCGAACTTCTCCGGTTTCATCGCGGTCTGGCGCTTGCACAGACTGCATCCCAGAGAAACGATCAGGTCAGCCTTCTTATATGAGATTATATTCGCATATCTGTGACCATATCCGCCTCCCAGATGTCCCATATTAAGTTCATGATCAGCCGGAAGCAAATCCCGGCCCAGCATGCTTGTTATCACCGGAATCCTGTATTTCTCAACGAATGACAGAACTTTTTTGTGAGCTTCGGAGCCGTATACGATTCCGTTTCCGAGAACGAAAACCGGATGTTCTGATTCATTCAGTGCTTTGGTGATCGCATCCGCCGCGGTTTTCGGGCTGTCACCGCTTTTTTCTTCTTCCGGAACAAACGTCTTCATTGTTTCCGGATCGATTTCCTGCCTCTGCATATCCATCGGAAGGTCGATCAGAACCGGACCCGGCCGTCCGGCAAGACATTCGTAATATGCTCTTTCCAGAATGTAACGAAGATCCTCAACGTCTTCCACCTTGACACAGTACTTCGTTACGGCCTTCACGGCAGAAATGACATCCATTTCCTGAAATCCGTTCTGTCTGATTCCGTCGATATGCAGATACTCATATGTGTTCAGCTGTCCTGTGATAAAGATGACAGGAGCGCTGTCATAATAAGCATCGGCTACAGCAGATATCAGATTGCACGCTCCCGGTCCGCTCGTCGCGTAAGCCAGTGCCGCTCTGCCTGTTGCCTTCGCGTACCCCACGGCGGCAAATCCGCCGCCCTGCTCGTTGCTGCAGCAGTGATTTGTCACAACCTGATCACGAAAAACGGAATCGGCAAAATGCGCAATCATCGTTCCCTGATATCCAAAGAAATGCTTAATTCCTTTTTCTGCAAAAAAACTTACAACATAATCGCTTGATTTCATGGATCTTTTCTCCTTAATTCTCCCCCGGCGTTATGCAAAGTGGCTTTTTGTGCTGCTCAGGCGCCAGCTGTTTCAATTTCTCGCTCCTTGCAGAATCGCCGTTATACTCCAGAATCTCACATTCAATTTCCAGCAGTTCTTCACTTGGCGACAGGGCAAGGTCTTCCTTAAGATATTCCTTGGCAAGTCGTGTGTAGTCCCTGAAAAGCACCGTGAGTTCATCATATTTTTTCTCTGCCCGAAGTTCCCGTATCCGGTCGATCTGCGGATACAGCTGTTCGTATAGCATCATTCTGTCGCCGCTTCTCTTCGCTACAGTAAATGCGCGGTCCTTAGACTTAACAATATCTTCATTTCCTCTGTTTTCCGACAGGGCCTTGAGATACGAATCAAAAATGGAATCAATCGTAATTCCGCTTTCTTCCAGCTGCCTGATGTAATCTCTGTAAGGTATCGTATCCGAAGAGATGGTAAACTGCTCTCTTTTTTCTATCAGTGCCGCCCGTCTCCAGTCTTCGCCGTAGAATAACTCCAGATATCTTTCACAGTTCCTCGGTGCAGCAAAGGATTCTCCTTCGATTGTTATATCTTCAGTTTCCTGAAAAAGAGATTTTGGGAGGTAGACCCTCGGCCTTCTGTATGGACGTACAAAGTACTGTTTTGCAGAAGCATTGCCATACACCTTGCACAAATAGGAAAAAGCCCATTTGCCGGGATTTGATTTCATCCTTTTGATCATATGGACTGCTGTAATGGCAGTCTTTTTCTTTCCTGTCAGGTTCAGAGGCGGGTTGAAAGCGTCGTTCTCCCACCCTGTTTCTATCATATTTGCGAATGTGTTATTGATATCCTCTCTGAGAATGTTAACCGTGACGCGTTTGCCGGATCTGGAAAAGTCATTTCCTCTGGATACCATAATGTAGGTCGAGTTTTCATCAACATAGTTGACACTGAAGCTCGGGTAAGTATCCGAATTGCCCATATACTCAAGCGCCCTTCCCGGGCCCCCTGCTTTGTTTACTGCTTCGATAAATCTGAGACAGTTGTCCAGCGTCATGTAAACAAGCGGGTCCACCAGTTCTTCCAGCACTCCGCTGCGCAGAGCTCTGATTACAAGATTCGGCCCAAGATAATAATCTATATTGTTTTGTTCGCATATCTCCCTGATTTCAACCAGCAATTCAACCGGCTTGGAAAGGGGCTTGTCCTGCTTTATTTCATTTGTGTTCATACGTCACTATCCTTCAGAATATTCCCAATCTCAAATAGTACAATACCGTTCTTTGTCGAGTCCGCAGCCTTGTGGTAGAGTTCAAATGCTTTTTCTTTTTCATCTCTGCAGTAATTGTAATAATCACCCAGATACTTCAGGAAATAGCCTTCCTGCGGATACTTTCTTATGGATTCTGTGATGAATGGTTCGGCTTTGTCAAATAGTCTTTGCTCAATATATGCCCTGGAGAGGAACATGGCCAGACTGAAATTCTCGGGATACTCTTCGATTAGAGTTTCCGCCTTACGGATTGCATCCTCCTCGCGTCCTAAATCATAATCGGACACCAGTTCCCTGTAATCGTTGATGAACGACCGCACCGATTCGAGTTCCTCCGTCAGGGTTCCCTTTCTCAGCACTCTGACATCGAGAAGGCGGTTTGCCTTTGCAATCAGATTGCGGTTGATCATCGTCATCAGGACGATATAGAGAGTCTCATCTCCTATGTCAGCATACATTGGATTTACAAATCTCTGAATCCCCGGGAAGTCTTCTCTTCCGACCATCATTCTGCTCGTCTGGATCCGTATGTACCGGTTGAAGAATGTCTGCAGTTCATCAAATTTGCCTTCCTTCATGAGGCTTCTCAAATCGAGGTCCGTTTCTCTGCATTTCTGCTCAGTTTCCATTCTGCACATTTCCGCCTGAGCCCTGACCAGTTCCGCACTTCTCTCGATCCTGTCGCTCATATGATCGAAATAGAACAACTTCCGTTTGTTCCATTTCTCTCTAACTGAATCCACATCGATCAGCGGCAGGTAATCATCCTGTATGGTTTCATAATCCACGTCAAGACTGAATATCGCGTCGTGGGAAGCCTGCTCATCATGAGGCGGTATGAACTCCCAGTCGTCACCGAAATGCTGGACCAGATAATCGCTCGTCTTATCCGGAATACGGCATTTCAGGCCTTCGAATTCGCCCCATCGCGATCTTCCGTACATATCCTTTTCAAAGAGGAACGTCACTCCGCCCCAGCGGAGTACGTAATAATCGCATTCGTCTTCACGGTACGAAAACATCCGCTTCTCCAGCTCCTGAAGGACAGCCTCTCTTCCTTCCTGCCGGATCCGCTCCATAGCTCTGATATATCTCTCCTTGTTTACGTTGAACCGCAGGCTGTAGTTGACTGTCGGATTGATCAAATCCGAATAGAGCATGAAGTCCTCTGTATACTGTCTGTGGGCTTCAGCGTCAGGAATCGGATCAAGAACCAGAATGTCGATTACATAACCTGCGTGCCCGTCGCCGAGCACCTCGTTGACGTGGATAGCACATGTGCTCGTGTCCGTATATCTGCCGAAGGTGTTCGGAAAGTCACGGTTCAGTTCCTGACACTCCAGCACTCTGTCTTCAGGCAGTGAGTCGCGGCAGATATTTACGAATTTATCCCACTCATCTCTTGTCATCATAATGTCGAGGTCATCGTCCCATGGGATGAATCCCCCGTGCCTCATCACGCCGATCAGTGTGCCGCCCGCCATGTAGTAAACAATATCGTTCTCGTGACAGATATCTATGATTTCTTTGAACAGTTTCAGCAGATGCTTTTGCGTTTCTGTCATATTAATTCTTTTCCTTTTCTCTTACCTTCTCAACGATCTCTATAATCTTCAGGGCTTCATCCTGGAACACGCCCATCGTGTCGATTCGCCCATTGGCAAGCATTGTAGCTACCGTCTTCAGCAAATACTTGAATCCATTGCCGTGATAATTGGTATTGTAAATCTCCACCTCATCGGCCTCAGGATCATCAAGCTCAAAGTAACTTCCTCTCCACCAGTTTCCGTTGATTTTAATCGTTCCGGTGCTTCCGATTATTTCAAGCTGATTCCTGACTCTGACCTTATTACCTACGTTGATGATGACGCGGCCGGAATCGTATTTGAAATCCAGTGAGGCAAATTCAATACCGTCACTGTCCTTTGAAATCTGTATGTCCACATTGTTGTATTCGCATCCCATGATTTTTACCATAGGGCAAAGGCCCAGAGCCAGCAGATCGTAAAAGATGTTCTTCCTGTCTCTGTCATTTCTGGAAATCGAACACTGGAAACTCAGTATGTCTCCTATCAGACCGCCCTGGGTCATCCAGAGCAGCTGATTGAAAACGTGGATGTATACCATTTTGACATTATCAATCAGTATTACATTGTTGTCCTTTGCAAGCTGATAGAGTTTCTTCTGTTCCTCCTGGGAGAAGGAAAACGGAGGATCGCAGATTACGTGTTTTTTCTGCGCTATCGCCTTTCTTATGAATTCCGCACGTTTCTCGGTCTCACAGCGAATAAACACAATGTCCACGCCTGCAAAAAACTCTTCCATATCCGTTGACGCACTGTCGATTCCGTACTTTTCCTTGAAATCAGCAGCGATCTCCTCATCATCGGAGTAAACGGATGTAACTCTGAATTCATTGAGAGTATTCGCTTCCTTCACAATCTGATTATCATCAACAATATCGGCTATCACTCCGATGTCATAGGTTTTGAAAATTTCGTTGCGGATCTGCGTGCTGGAAATGCCCTTTGTTCTCTCCAGATAAACCATATTGCAGTACCTGCTGAGATGGTCAAACTTTCCTTTCCAGTCATCTCCGATCACGAAGGTGTCGATGTCATATCTGATGATGTCCCCTATCTTCTGCCCCAGATACTCCTCGACGATGATCTCATCGGCCAAGCCGGTTTTTTTGACATTCTCGATTCTCTCGGCGAGTGTGTCATGAACAGAGAGTTTCCCTCTTCCGATATCATAATTCTCGCCGGTAACGCCGACGATCAGATAATCGCCGTATTCCCTCGCGCGCTTGAGAATGTTGTAGTGTCCGTTGTGGAACAAATCAAATGTTCCGTATGTGATTACTTTTTTCATAATGATTCACCCTCGTTTTCATCAGAATCCCCTGTATATAAATGCTGATGCATCATATCCGGGTCCGTAGATCCCCACAGCAAGCATTGCCGCGAGCATCAGCAGTATCAGCGCCCATCTCAGCGGCAAAGGCTTCTCATCCAGCATGTTTCTGACTGCCTCTTCACCTGCACCGCCTTCTTGTCTCGATATCCTCTCTTCATAGATACTGATCATCAGCCAGACAAGACAGCATACCGCTATTATCAAATAATCTATTTCAGTGAGCCCAAAGCTCATCATAGTCTCCGCAAACGGCACTCCTGTGTTCAGTCTGAACATGGAGAAGAACATGCCGATCGCCACTGTGAAGGATGCCGCTTTAGGGAACACTCTCCCGGCAAATACCACGAAGAATGTCCGCACCATTCTGAATCCCTGCCATCCTCTGGATTTTGCATCTATATGCAGCGCCTCCAGGATTCTCTTGAACACCGGTTCAAGCAAAAGCCCCGAAACGATCACAACTCCGTTGTACAGACCGTACGCTATGTATTTGAACTCCGCGCCGTGCCACAGCCCGATCGTCAGGAACGTGCAGAACTGTGCGATAATTACCGGAAACAGTTTACCGACTCTGTCACCCAGTACACTCCTGAGGTCTTTGCCCATCCTTCCGAAGAATTTTGACATGGCCACCGGATAAAAAATGTAATCTCTGCACCAATGGCTCAGTGATACATGCCACCTGTTCCAGAATTCGGACAGGTCATGGGCGAAGTATGGTCTGATGAAATTGTGGGTCATATTGATGCCCGCGCACTGGGCCAGGCCTCTCGCGATGTCGATCCCTCCGCTGAAATCAGCGTATATCTGTATCATATAGAACAGGAGCGCCATAAATACGGCCCCGCCCGTATACTCTGTATGGTTGCCGAATACTTCGTTAACAAGCACCGCCACTCTGTCTGCGATGACCAGTTTCTTGAAGAAACCCCAGAGCATCAGCTCTGCTCCGTGCGCCAGATTTTTGAATTCAAATCTGTGGCCTTCATATAACTGCCCCGCGAGCTGATCGTATCTGCTGATCGGTCCCTGCACGATCTGCGGGAAAAACGCAGTAAACAGAGCGAACTGCCCTATGTTTCTGTCCGGCTCGATCTTGTTTCTGTAGAGATCGAATATGTATGCTGCCGACTGGAATGTATAAAATGATATACCCAGAGGTATCAGCAGTTCCCCGGTGTCAAGCACTCCCATTGCGTGCAGATAGTATCTGAAGTACTTGAGCACCGCCAGCACGCCGAAGTCCAGCACGAGTATCAGCGCGACCATCCGGCGTTTTTTCTTCTGCGACCCGGCTTTCAGCGCCTTCTTGTCCTCGCGTGAAAGCTCCGCCTTGTGCTCCTGCAGATAATCTCTGTGAGCTGTATTGCACTTGCCGATGTACAGTCCTCCCAGGAACGTTATCACCGTTGTGAAGAGCATGAACACAAAGGTCTTCGGACTGGACAGCAGGTAGAATGCGTAACTCGCCGCCAGAAGCCAGACCCATCTGAACCTGACAGGAACAATGTAATATCCGCAAACTGCCGCAGCAGCAAATATTAAAAAGTACAGGGATGTAAACGCCATTTCAGCTCGTAATTATCTTCTTATTTGTTGAACCACTTGGTGAACCTGCGCATCGGTGCGCCCGCACTGATTTTGATTCTCTTAATCTGATATCTGCTCTGTTTCTTCGTTGCATATGCGTTCGTTCCGTAAGCGAATGCCATTTTCACCTTCGCGGCTTTTGCGGCCTTAATGGTTCTGCTCGTAAACTTGCCGTACGGATAAGCCAGGAATCTGTAGCCGTACTTGTCGTACATCTTCTGAAAGTCCTTTTTCTGCTTATCGTAGCTGACCCGCTTCAAAGCGGCAGTCCCGCCGATCTTTCTGTGCATATTGTATGTATGGCTCTGGAACTCGAGGTTTGGATATTCCTCCTGCACTTTTTTCATGACATCCCTGCCTATACATGCATAGCTTTTAGTCCTCATTACCTTCGTACGCGTCTTTTTTCTCGTCTTCTTGCCGATCATGAAGATCGTTGCCTTCATGTTGTACTTCTTCAGAATCGGGAGTCCGTATTTGATGACGGAATAACTGCCGTCATCAAAGGTTATCAGAACGGATTTCTTCGGAAGTTTAATCTTGCCTGTGTACCAGAGATAGAACTCCTCAGTGCTGATCGTCCTGTATTTGTGCTTGTGCAGCCATTTCATCTGCTTTTCAAACACGGATACTTCAAGGAAGAGGCTGCTGTGTCTCTGATTGTTGCATCTCTTCTCCTTGGCACTTGTGAGCCTGTGGTATGTAATGATCGGTATCCTTGTGGCGTTCTTGCCTTTGTATGCTTTTGTCGTTGTCTCCGTCGGTGCAGCGGTGGTAGTCTTCTTTGTCGTTGCCGGAGGCTGCGTCTGTGACGGAGTCTGTGTTTCAGGTTCTTCCGTAGTGGTATCCCCCGGTTCGTCACTTCCGTCGACCCCGTCCGTCTGCAAATCACCCGCCGATTCCTGTCCGGCTTCTCCTTCGGTGCCGCCGCTCTCAGGTACGCCGTTAACATTATTGTCCATCTGCTGCCCCAGTTCATCTGAAGACATTGTTGTATCATAGTCATTCGCAAACCCGGTGCAAGGCAATGCAATCGTAACCGCCAGAACGAGTGCGCAGATAATCGCGATTCTATTTTTCGTATTCTTCGTCACAGTCAATTCTCCTTTACTGTATCTTCTCTGATGCTGTTATTCCTGTGCCCTTGTGATCAGTTCGACCATAGCGTCAACGGAGTTGAAGTTCTCCGGAATCAGATCCTCTACTGATATCTCAACATCAAACTCATCATTGAATTCTCCGACAATAGCTACGATGTCCAGAGATGCCAGAATGTTATCATCTATCAGTTTTGTTTCCTTTTCGAAATCTATGTCCCCTCTGATCTCTGTCAGAATCTCAAGTACAGTATCACGCATTTTTTAACTCCTTCTCTCTCTGTTCACCGAATAAAATATCTATTACACGCCTGCTGGCGTTTGCATCATCCAGATAATTATATTTTTTATTGAACTTCACATATTTCTCATCCCGCGAGAACGTACCGTCCGTCAGTTTCCTGATCTGACTCGCCAGAGACGCTTCCTCTCTGAGGATCGGGCCCGGCAGTTCCGCTATATCAAGGTTGAACCCCCTGATATCCTCTGCGTACTCATCCAGATCATACATATAGAACAGCATCGGCCTGCCGAGATTTGCGAAATCGAAGAATACGCTGGAATAATCCGTAATCAGCAGATCCGTAATAGTGTACAGCGGCGTGATGTCATCGTGTCCTGATACGTCGTATACGAATCCTCTGTATCTTTCGAAATCAAACTGGTTGGCAACAAAGTAGTGCGCCCTGAACAGAACCACATAATCTTCACCGAGTTCTCCGCGGAGCCTGTCAAAATCCAGATGTGTATCATACACATATCCTGTTCCGTCGTGCATATTGTCCCGGAATGTCGGAGCATACAATATGATTGTCTTTTCCTCTGGTATTCCCAGTTCCCTTTTGATTTCCGCAGCGTAGTCATCGCTGTAGCTGAAGAGAAGATCGTTCCTCGGATAGCCTGTCTCGATGAGGATGTTCTCCTTGCCGAGTTCCTTCAGGTTGAATGCGCTTGTGAACACGCCTGTGCAGAACGCTGACGGCGATATGAAGTAGTCATATCTGACTACATCGATATCATTGCGCCACTTTATCTCTTCCAGAGTATTGTTGACATTGCCCTCTTCCGCTTCGATATCACATCTCAGCCGCTTCAGAGGCGTCCCATGCCACGTCTGCAGGAATACCTGACCTTCCCGTTTGACGATCCTGTTGTCCAGATTTGAATTCGTGATGATGTACTTTGCTCTGGCACAGATATCAAAGTATTCCTTTGACTTCATCTGCACAATCTCAGCCCTCTTCAGCGCTTCGAACTCCGAGGCTTTATCCGTATCAATAAAAGCCCAGATCAGCCTGTAGTCATCGAATTCAGGACTGCTGATCATCCGTTCATAAATAGCCTTCGGGTTGCATCCGTACTGCCTGCCCATGAATGTCTCGAACAGAACCATCTTTTCATCCAGCTCGATACCTTTGGTTTTTCTTATATACTTGTTCTCCTTGTAAGCCCCATAATGCTTTCTGACGAACATTCTGAGCTTATGGTGCTTCTTCAGGTAATTTCTGATGTGCTTTTTAAGTGTCTCCATAATCTATCCCCGATCGAGAAATCCTGTCAGAAAATCTGCCAGCCTTTCCGTACAGTTATCAACAGGTACCGAGATATTTTGTTCCAGAAACGCTCTCTCTTTATCCGTGTCGTAATCGTTTCTCAACATCTCCCTGAGCGTCTCAGTATCTCTGGCCGCCGCCCATGGCATTTCCTTCTCCGGATCGATATTCAGCCCGACTTCGTTTCTGTACTCATCGATATCATAGATGTAGTAGTATACTGGTTTCCCTGTCAAGGCGGCTTCAATACCGATGGCGGAGTAGTCCGTGATCACTCTGTCGCAGACCTTAAGCCAATCATAAGTGTTATGCTTTCTGTCCACATACTCTGATCCGTCGTCATAGAGCGGGTGCAGTTTCACAATAATGTGGAACCCCTCTTCCTCCGCTGCCTTAATCAGCGGCCGGGCATCTACTTTCCTGCCTTTGCGGAATGTCGGCGCGTAGAGAATGATTTCCCTGCCGTCACCGAATCCGTACTCCGCTTTCACTTCCTGCGCAAAAGCTTCATCCTCTGTTCTGATCAGATCGATCCTCGGCAGACCGAAGTATCTCAGCCTTTCTTCTTCTACATCAAATGCTTCGCAGTAAAATCTGCCGGTCCGCTCACCGGGAGCGATTACGCAGTCATAATTTCTGTGCATACACATGATCTCTGCAATCTTGCTGCTTCTTCCCGCAGGCATGTCGAGTGTCTGATATCCGAACTTCTTGATCGCAGCAAGTGAGTGCCACATCTGTATGACAGCAGTCTCCTTCTTATGCTTCAGCACACTGGCAGCAATACAGTAGCCATCAAGGACAACAACCCGCGAAGTGGCCAGATGTTTCATCTGACTCAACATATGCAGCCCATATCCAATAGGATTTGTCCCCTCCAGCTTTCTTGCCAGAATTACACAGTCAGCACGCGGACAATTTTCCTTTATGCTCGCCGACAGCATGCGAATATCCGCCGACGGTCTGTCACTCTGTCTGGATATGAAAGTAATTCTGTTTTTGACACGCAGAGCACTGAACGGAACGTACACTGCCCGCAGCATCCAAACAGCCAATTTCAAAAAACCTGTCTTCATGACCTTTGCTATTTATTGTAAATCTCTATCGCTTCATCGATATCCCCGTCGAATACCTTCTTGCCTTTGACCATTACCATGCCCCTGTTGCAGAATTCTCTGGCTGTGCCAATGGAATGCGTTACGAACAGCAGCGTGACATTATCGTTCTCGATGATTCCGTTTATCTTCTTCAGGCATTTCTTTCTGAAGTTCTTGTCGCCGACACTGAGAGCCTCGTCCACAATCAGGATTTCCGGTCTGATATTGACGCTTACAGCGAATCCGAGTCTCGCCTTCATTCCGCTTGAGTATGATCTGACCGGCTGGTCAATATATTCGTCTATTTCAGCAAACGCAACGATTTCATCCTCAAGCTCGGCGATCTCACTGTCTTTCAATCCATAGAGCTGACCTTTAAGATAAATATTTTCCCTTCCTGTCAGCTCCGGGTCAAAACCTGCTGTCAGTTCCAGCAGCGCGCTGACTCTGCCGCTGACTTCAATCTCTCCTGACGTGGGATATGTAACCCCCGTTATCATCTTCAGAATCGTTGATTTCCCGGCTCCGTTCTTGCCGAACAGAGCAACGGCTTCCCCTCTCTTTATAGTGAAAGAAACGTCGTTTACAGCCAGTTTCTTCTTGTACTTGACTTTCTTGGAAAAAATGGCCAAAAACCTTTTTTTATTGTTCTTATAGAGCTTGTATTCTTTCGTTACATTCTCAAATCTAATTACTGTTTCACTGTTCATGTGCTTCTCCATCAGAGGACATCAGGTATCTCTTTTATCAGTTTCTTATAGCTCCACAGTGCGAGCAAAAACATTACTATCAGCAGTCCTATAAATATAAAGAGCTGTAAGGGTTCCTCCCAGAACCAGACTTTGTAAATAAAGCAGTTCCTGTATCCGGTCGCTATATATGTGACAGGGTTGAAGTAGAGTACTTTCTGCAGCCACGGTATCTCAATGGTGTTTACATCCCACATGATTCCGGACAGCCAGAATATTGCGGTGGTGATCGATTTGACGAGATTAATGAAATCGTTGCTCATAGCTCCAAGCAAAGACGCAAACAGCGCCCAGGCTGTAAAGAACAGAAACATGATCAGAATGTAAAACAGCAGCTGGATCCAGTACACATCCGGGAAGTGTCTTGTAACGATAAAGATCAGCGCGACAATAACCATCAGGCACAAGTGAACGAACAGTTTCGATAATCCGACGAACGTAGGGATCGTCGATACCGGAAACTTCATCTTCGTAATCAGGTATCTGTATTTCCGCATTGCGCTGGCGCCCTGTGTCAGCATGTCATTCATAAAGAACCACGCCATAAAACCGGGAATCATCCAGAGAGCGAAAGGATATCCTTCTACGCCTCCGCCGCTTCTGATTCCGTATGTAAAAGCAAACCAGAATACAAAGATCAGAATCGTCGGTCTGACCAGCGCCCAGACCCAGCCAAGAGCAGCCCCGCTGTAGGTCTTGATGATATCCGCTTTGGCGAGTTTGATGATCTGATTTTTCCACTCTATATGCTCGTTGATTATCGTCTTAAGTGTATCCAAAAACAACCTCCTTCCGGCTGTGTGATTATTTTGTATGTATCCTTATTATTATAGCATATATCGCTGTTTTTCTAAAGTATGCCGTCCTTTTTCGCCATGGCGATGAATCTTTCGGTGTTCTTTCCGTCATGGTGTTCCACAATGCGTCTGTAGTTGTCCAGATGAGCCTTCGTCTGCTCTTCATGATACGCCTTTACCAGGTCTTCTCTGAGTTTCTCCTTATCCCAGCTGATATATCCAAAGGCCAGGTCTTCCGTCAGCATCAGACGGGCATTGTCCCCATACTCTCTCATGCACTCGTCCTTCTCCTTCCAATAGAACAGCACATTCGTTCCCCTGTAAAAGGCGTCATATGAAATGGACGAATAGTCCGTAATCAGGACCTTAGCCGTCTTCAGAATATCATCGTATTTCTTGTCCGGCACATAGTATTTCCACACGCAGTCATCTTTATCTTCTCTTACCTGATCTTCAATCAGAGGATGCGGTAAAACGATGAGTTTGCTCTTCAGTTCATCCGGGGTGGTCTCAACAATTTCCCTGAGCAGTCTGTAATAGCCCGTGTCCTTGATGTCGCTGATTCCGCTCACGTATTCCCACGGTCTCCAAGTCAGCATGACTACGATTCTGTCAGCGTCTTCATTCAGCGTGCTTCTGTCGAACTTCAGAAGACCGCACACATACATATCCTCGGGACTGTGCCCTGTGTTGTCTGTAAAGTGCGTTGCCTCAAGCTGTGATGATACGACTACCCGCTGTTTGCCTTTGCCTTTGCTCTTCTTGAAGAATTCTCTCTGCTCCGATCCCAGCGATACCATGTACATAACGCCGTGCTGCAGGAATATGTAATTCTTCGATCCGTCGATGACGAAAGTCTTGAAAAGCCCGCTGGTCGCTCCCTTCTCAAGGGCGTGGCCAAGCGTCTCTGTGGAAATGACGCTCTTGGCAGCAAACATGCTGTAGTAATGCCTGAACGAGAATCTCGGCACGATGTTCTTCCTGTATCTCGTCGGTATTCTGTCGATATACGGATAACTGTTATCGAGGATGTATCTGACTTTTTTATAGCCTTCATCCATCAGCTTTTCATAGAGTATCGATGCGCTCTCCTCGTATCTGGACGAATTCTTCTCATAGAGGAGCACCGTCTTGTTCCACGGGGTCAGCACATGACATGCAAATGCGGCAGCCAGTTTTATCTGCTGCGCCTTGCTGTCCGTAACGTTTCTGTCTCTGATAACAAGCCTGTAATGCTTATAGTCTTCCTTTATCTCGCAGACGTATTCGGTCCCCGGCAGGTCGTACACCCGTTTTTTAAGCAGCCCAAACCTGCCCGACACCAGCACTCTGGCGCAGATTGTGCTTCCGCAGGTGAGTATTTTAACTCTGAGCAGATTGTTCGTGTACCATCTGCTGAAGTCCTCCTCAGGCACAGTGAATCGGAACCCGCATCTGATTGTTGTGAGTCCGTCTTTCGTGCTCCTGCCCGCCGGACTGAAGTCCGCAGCGTACTCAAATGTGTCTTCAAACAGTCTGGATCCAATCTGTACCGTGTCTGCCAATTCTGCATCGGGATCTTCTGTCTTCACAATCAGTTTCCCGCTGAAAGTGGTTCTGCCCCCGGAAGTAACACATTTGATTCCTGTTGCTCTGGCGTATGCTCCGAGACATTCCTTCTCATTCCAATAATCCAGCCCGTACCCGGCGTCGTACTTTTCAACTGCATCAAAGCATGAGAAAACCTCATCTCTTGCCCCTGGGTTTCTGTAAAATACATCCGCCGGCCTGATGTAGAAATGCAGAGGTATCCTGTGGATAATAGTCTCGCACCTGTGCATCGAAGCCGCTCTGAACAGTTCAAAGATGTTGGTAGAGAACATATTGAATCTGCTGCAGTTGATATTGCTGAACTGCCTCTCATACTCACGTCTGCAGTAATCTTCTTCCTTCCGTTTGAACAGACCGTGGTTTTTGTTCAGATTGAGATAGACGTACTCGCGGAAGGTTATCGCGCCTCCCTTTGTCATCATCACGAAATCAACGCGGCTGTCCAGCTTCTGCAGAAATCCGATGACATTCTTGTCCTTCATATCGCCCTCGAATCCCAGCACGGTCCTTTCGAGCTGTTCAGGCGTCAGATTGCTTAAATACTCTTTGGTGAGAACACAGCTGCCTTCCTCACCGATATCCCCCATATAAGAGAATTCCGTTTCCCTGCCGGAGGAGTAGTCGCTTATTTCCAGCTGATCTTCATCGGAACACTTCCCGCACATGAGTCTGAGGAGTGTCTCCGCAGCCTTGCCGTAGTGGTTTCCCAGATACTCGTCATCCAGATCATAGCCGCCGAAAGGCGCATGGAGTGCCTCCTTCAGTTCCTCCATGTTGTATGTCTGCCCGAACGGAAGCGTCCTTATATCGAAATAAAAGCCCTTCTGTGCCAGATACTCCTCATAATCGTACATGTACATAATCACCTGGCGGCCTGTCTGAGCGAAGTCGATCATTACGCTGGAGTAGTCAGATATGAGGGTGTCGCATACAGCCAGAAAGTCATAGGTCTCATATTCTGCCGGAAATGGTTTCGCCTTGCTGAACTGACTGAAATCCATTTTGTTTCCGATCAGGAAGTGGAAATTGACATAGAGCACTTCATCCTCTGTAAGATTCGACTCAATCTGCCTGATGATGTCCTCGGCCTCCTTGATCTGGCCGGTAATGTCTGCGTTTCTGCCGGTCCCTCTCCAGGTAGGCATGTAGGCGATGACGCGTTTTCCGCTCAGATTGTATTTTTCTTTTATCTCACCTGCCAGCGGCGCGTTGAACAGCACATCATTTCTCGGGTAATCAATGATCACGACTTTGCCCCCGAATACCCTCTCCACCATGTAATCCTTCATCATGACACGCCGGGTGTAGCTGTTAGGCTGCATCAGCCAGTCACTTGCCAGGAAATTCTTCTGCACGTTTCCGATGGACGTGGAGTTCACAATATCTGCTCTGCCCAGCTGCTTGAGCGGCGCCCCATGCCAGGTGTTGAGAACCACCTGCCCCTCCTTCTTTATGAAATACGTCGGGAAGGAGTTGTCTGTGATAAGATATTTTGCCGTAGCAAGTACTCTCCTGTACTCAAGACTGTTCCTCACTACGAGCCTGACGCGGCGAAATCCGTATCTGCCGAACTTCTCTTCGGCTTCTGCCTTGGAGTCCTTCGTCACCACGACATAAGGGGTCAGATTGTCCCATTCCGCTTCCGTTTCTATGCACCTCAAAAAAGCAAAAATGTTACCGTCCGTATGTTTGCCCTGTCCCGCTTCAAGGAGAACAATGTTCTCCTCGATCGGGGCGTCATAGTACTTCAGATAACTGTTATTTGCTCTGGCCTGTCTTATTGCATTTTTTAGTTTTTTAACTCCCATGCATCAGTCTCCGCCATCACTCATTCACTATTTTTTCAGATCCTTTTTGATCTGTGTTGTCGATATCTCAGGGGTTCTCGGCAGATACACCACCTCACAGTAATCCTTCAGGAAATCGAATTTGCCTTCCCAGTCATCACCGATTACAAAGGTGTCCACCTTGAATTCCTTCACATCGCTTATCTTCTGTTCCCAGTTTTCCTCCGGTATTACCAGATCCACATATCTTATGGCTTCAACGAGTCTTTTTCGTTCTTCATAAGAGAAGTAGCACTTCTTCTGTTTCTGGTTCCAGTTGAATTCATCTGTCGAGATCGCCACTATGAGATAATCTCCCAGGTCCTTCGCCCTCTGAAGGAGATTAACATGCCCATAATGCAGCAGATCAAATGTTCCATATGTTATTACTTTCTTCATTTCATCTTCCCTTATCTGTTTGAATACATTCTATCGTAATACTGCTGGTACTCACCGCTTATGATGTTCTGCCACCACTCTTTGTTATCGAGATACCACTGGATGGTCTGCTTGATGCCGTCGTCAAACTTCGTCTCCGGAAGCCACCCGAGCTCTCCGTGTATCTTGGTCGGATCAATGGCGTATCTGAGATCGTGTCCCTTCCTGTCGCCTACGAATGTGATCAGGCTCTCTGGTTTGCCGAGCTGCCTGAGAATGGTTTTGACCACTTCCAGATTGGACTTCTCGTTATGTCCTCCGATGTTGTAAACCTCACCGACCTTACCGTCCTGCAGTATCATATCTATCGCCCTGCAGTGATCTTCGACATAGAGCCAGTCTCTGACGTTCTCACCTGTTCCGTATACCGGCAGAGGCTTGTCCGCCAAAGCGTTTGCTATCATCAGCGGGATCAGTTTTTCGGGGAACTGATAAGGGCCGTAGTTGTTGGAGCATCTGGATATGGTGACCGGAAGCCCATATGTCCTGTGGTAAGCCATAGCGAGAAGATCGGCAGATGCCTTTGATGCGGAATACGGACTTGAGGCGGTGATGTTCATGTCCTCCGTGAAAAACAGGTCCGGCCTGTCCAGAGGCAGATCTCCGTATACCTCATCCGTTCCCACCTGATGGAAGCGGGTCACTCCGAACTCCCGGGACGCGTCCATCAGCACCTGTGTACCGATGATATTCGTCCTCAGGAATACCCCCGGATCTTCTATGGATCTGTCAACGTGGGATTCCGCCGCAAAGTTCACGACGACATCGAACTTCTTATCTTTGAAGAGGTTGAACACCGTCTCTCTGTCGGCTATATCCGCCTTGACAAAGCTGAAATTCTCTTCGTCCATGACTTTGTCGAGGGTCTCCAGATTGCCCGCATATGTCAGGGCGTCGAGAGCGGTGATCTCCGCGTCGGGATGCTCTTTGAGCATATGGAAAACAAAGTTGCTCCCGATGAATCCGGCCGCTCCGGTAATTAATATTTTCATATTGCTGATTCTCCTCTGCTGGATCCTTAATCCGTCAGTCTGTACACTGGATAAGCGCCAATATCAAAGGCTTTTTCTGCCTTTGCATCAGCATCATAATAGTCTCTAATATATTGTATTGTAGTATCAATATCCTTGTCAATAATATATACATCCGCGTTGTTTATGCTGTCGCGGTAAACGTCTGAAATACCGTATTTCTCAAGCTTCTCTCTATTTGCCGGCATCATCGTCGTCCAGCCGCCGAGAGTGAACACATTTTCAGATATTCCGTACGGCAGGGTGTCAAAGACTCCGTAAGCGTCGCTGTAGGAGAACCCCACGGCTTTGTTGAGATAAAGGTGTTCTTTGTCCTCGGCTATGGTCTCCGCTACCGTTCTGTTGGCCTCGAGGGTTTCCACCCTATCCTTCGCGTTTACTCTCCAGTTATCATGCCAGCACAGCTGCGACGCAATCAGTGCAATCGTGAGAAGCACCGCGCCTGTCCTGTGCGAGAAAAGCGGTCTGTCGTTTTGCAGTGTCCATAGAATCACGACGCATGCGGCCATGACGATTCCCACATCCACACGGTCTTTGAGATACCGCAGTGTCATGAACATATAAAAATTCAGTCCGACGACAATCACTGCGGTGTACGCTATCCCTATTATAGCAACAGGCTTCTTCCTTCCTCTGAGGATCCAAAGGAGAACGAGTGCCAGGAACATGTAGAATACCGGCCTCGCCATATATCCTTTGGCCATCGTCTTGATGAACCTGACGATGGTGCGGGAGTTTATTATCGTTCTGTCGGAGTTGTCCCAGCTTCCTATCTCACGCATGGTTTCAGCGGAGAGATCCACATGGTTCCACTGCCTGTAGTAGTTCTTGGCATTCTCATTGATCCCAAGCTCGCTGTATTCGTCTTCGTATTCCGAATAAGACGGGAACCCGTGATCGTACAGGCTTGATCTGGCGTTGTTATATTCCTTGTACTCCTGCCATTCCACCGGGGTGTAAGCCTGTTTGTCGACCATCCTCAGACCGCCCGCTACACCGAAGAGGAGCAGGAATACGCAGAGAATCAGCACGAACTGCTTCGCCCTCTGTCCCTTCGGTCTCTGCGGAAGTTCCAGGAGTATCATAACGCCGATAGCGCTCATCACAGCAGCTACAGCTATAAACTGGGTATCCCTGAACATGAATCCTACAACCGCAATTACGCCGCCTGCAGCAATCTGAATATTTCTGACTCGTGATGAGGAATCATTATCGTTGCTGAGCGCCCAGAACATGAGCAGCAGACCTCCGGCCGTTGCTATGCCGGAAGTTCTGGTGAACTGCATGAGGATATATCCTTCATACCCAAAGAAAAGGATGAATGCCGCAAGGACCCATACGGCAGAGCTGTGTTTCAGTTTGTTGAGAATTGAATATGTGATAGCTGTAAAGCCGCTGAACATCGCAGCGTAATGCACCAGCGGATACCATGGTACTGATGTTGTAATGGAATACAGACCTTTGTAGATCAGCCCCAGCACATAATTACTGTATATGATGTGCGCGTCTATGCTCCCCTTAGAGCCGTTCACAATGTTGCAGATGCCGAAGTCATCATTCGTGTCATACTGTGGATAGAACAGCACATAAAGAAAAATGAGTATCATAAAATTCAAGGCTATGGCAAACCATAGCCTTTGAAAGAATTTTCTCTGATTGTCAGTTAGAGTACCATGCATACGTGATTGCCCTTTCCGTCAGAATGAGCCGTTACAAGAATATCGCCTCTCTGGAGGTACGCATCAGATTTCGTGTACTTTGAGTCTGAATAGCAGATGAAATCACCTGATAATCTCTTGAGTTCTTTTGCGACACCAAGTCCGCTACCTATGTATTTACAGCTGGTGATTCCGGAATACCTGATGCTCAACGTTACAATATCGCCGCAGGAACAGCCTGTCGCCTTGCTGACTCTCGACAGATCCCATCCTACTTTCTCCGCCTGATACTGAATGGCATTCGATCCATATTCTCCCGTACCGTTTGACGAATAACCTATCTTGTTGTTAGCAATGCCTTTTTCCATGTCCGCAGCGGCTTTCTGTGCTTTGGCCGGATCCTTGAACCGGAACACATATGTCCAGTTGTTGTACTGATGGCTGGAGCTGTAGGTCCAATTTGCTGTAGCGACCTCGCGTCCGCTGCTGTCGCCTGCTTTGCCATCGTAATCCTTGGATGCCTGTCCGACATATGTCCCCGCTGCCGTGATGGAAACTGTGTTGGAATAAGAACTGTATATCCTCTTACCCTCAGAAGTTGCAAAAGCGCGAACCTTATACTGATAGGTGGTTCCCTTTGATTTATCAAAGAAGAAAGCATAGTTGGTTGTGAATTCCCTTACTGTCTTCTCGCCGCTGGATTTGTTGTATTCCTCTACACTGTATCCTGCCGCATTGCTGACAGCTCCCCAGGATAAATCGCATCTTCTGTATCCGGGACTTCTGCCGGCCAGGGAAGGAGTTGCAAGGCTGGTCACATTCCCTGATGTGCCGGATGAAGCTGTCGTCGTTGTCGTCTGTGAAGATGAAGTCGATGTTTCCTTCTCCAGCGTTACACTGACCTTCTTCGACTTGGATTTTGTGTTCTTAGGACCTGCCAGTGAGTACACTTTGAATGTATACTTCTTGCCTGCCGGCACTTTTGTAAACTTGTACGATGTGGATGTGGTCTTGTAACTTCCATCCTTGTATTTTTCCCCATCAGCAGTGACTACGATCTTGTATTTCTTGCTTCCGGTCGCCTTTTTCCACGAAAGCTGTATGGCGTCTTTTGATACGACCTTCGCCTTTAGGGATTTGACCGCTTTAACGTAAATCTTGCACTTCTTGGTAACCGTTCCGGTGTACTTGCCTTTTCCCTTGACGATAACTCTGGCCTTGCCCGGATTGACATTGTTTTTGTACGTAACGGTGTAGTCTGTTCCTCTCTTCAGCTTGCTGCCTTTGTATTTTACCGTCACCCTCGGCGTTTTCTTGTTTCCGGTGTAGACATCCTTTTTGTATGAAAGAGATATGGAGCACTTGGATAATTTGATCTTTGATGCCGCGCTGGTGTTCGCCGGGACGAGAGAAAGCACCATAGCTGCTGCGATGATGAATGCCAGAATGCAGTTTATTGTCCGCCTTGATTTCATTGTTTCACACTCCGTATATATTGATTGTTTCCACCATGTAAATGTCTGCATATGTTCACATAAATTATATCAAAGGCAAGATTTACTGTTAACATAAAAAACGTTTATATTAGACCAGATCCCGGCGCAGGCCGGGATCTTCTGTTACTGCATCATCGCAGTATGTCCATTCTGATTCGGGTTCGGGCAGGAGCAGATAATGTCTCCTCTCTTCAGATGTTTTTTTATGTTGGAGCGCTTAAAATAAGACGGGCGCTTTGATTTCGGAATATAAATGATCTCAAATGGTTTCAGCATTCCTTTTCTTGCATATTCCCTGTTGACCTGATTGATCGCTTTCTCAAGCTGATGGTATTCCACGTTGACAGACCCGCAGTAATATTTATAGGCGTTCTTGTTGTATGGTTTTCTCCATTTCAGCGAGAGTTTGGTATTCATATCGATATAGAGCCAATAACCTGCCAGCAGTGTAGGCGTACAGGATGTATCCGCCTTCTTTTTGATTTTTTTGATTTTTTTCAGTTCCTGCGGAGTAGGATTTCTTCCTACCGTTTTTCGTACCACCTTATAGATGGATGCCCTTCGGTTGACCCTCTTCTGATTCCTCGGAAAGCAAGCCTGATACCCAAAGTTTTTGTTCCCCACGATGTATTTCACCGCGATTGCCGCATTGTTCGAAATATATGGATCGGTGCATCTTATAATAAAGCACCAGCTCTTATGACTCCATCTCTTATGGTAGTAATACCTGCAGATGAACGATTCATCCCCTCTGCTGTCGCCTGATTTACCGTCCCAGTTGTTCTGGGAGTGCATCATCCTTCCGTTTGTGGTTTTATATGCGCTGACTCTCACCTGAACGGTTTTGCTCGCTGCATTATACTGACCTGTCTCTTGTGCTCTTATTGTGATTATCGCAACACCAACAGTATTCCTGGCCTTGACCTGTCCTGTTTCGGATACGGTCGCAATACTTGTGTTGCTGCATTCATAGGTCAGATGTGTCTTAGCCGTTGCATTAAGCATGAACGGTTTGGCATTTTTGGCAACGCCATAGAGCGTCTGCGGTGTTTTTATCGTCTGATTTTCTTTGTTCACAGGTTCTGTCCGCTCCGATGGTTCCGCTGCCTCTGCCGGCTCAAGCACAGCTTCTGCATCCGGTTCTTCCGCTTCCTCTTTCTGTTCGTCACCGCCGCTGTCAGGAACATCCTCCTGCGCATCCTTGCCTTCATCTGCAAGGTCTGCATCTGTCTGATCTGAAGGATCTTCGGATGATGCAGGTTCATTCGGGTCTGCAAAACCTTCTTTCTCATTCTCTGTACTTGCTAATGGTTCGTCATTTGATCCCGCGCTGCCGGCACTGATGTCCTCAAGTTGAAATGAAAAACTGAAGACAACGCCAACTACTGCAGCGCACACAATTGCTGTCATTCTTTTCAGCATAACTAGTCTATCTTCTCTGTCTTCCTTCTGTCGCTGTAACTTTGGTTGCCACTGTCACTATAGCATACCGTCGGTTATTAGAACCCGCCCCTTCATGTTTTATGCACTTTTTATGCATTCCTTCGTTCGTTGACAAAAAATGCGGTTTTTGCTAACATTACTATGTATAGTTGTGTGCCTGGCAGGACAAACAAATCAGGAGAATCATCAATCATGAACTTTCAGAAAAAATTTAAGAACGTCTATACTTTCTTCTATCTCATGGGCATGAACAAGGATTTTGACGGAGACCCCGCTAAAATCAAGGAAGATCAGAACAGAAGAGTCCATGAGCTCATGAAGTGTGCCTATAAAGTACCTTTTTACAGAGAGAAATTTGAACAGACCGGCACTACGCCCGATGACTATCACTGCGGCGAAGATCTGGTCAAGTTTCCGACTATAGATAAAACCCAGCTGAGGCTGTTCATGCAGAAGGCTTATGAAGACCATCCTAAGGAGAGAGACTCCTGGCAGGTTCTCAGAACAAGCGGTTCCTCCGGAACGCCTCTGACAGTCGTTCAGACACATAAGGAGCACGCCCGCAGCAACGCCAACTGGATACGGGAACTGGAGGTTGCAGGATACAGACCTCTCCGGGGCAAAATGTACTCCTTCCAGACGAGCCACAAGGCGTCGACCGCCGGCAAGAACGACTCGTTCATCCAGAGTCTCGGGCTCATGAGACGTAAGGTCGTTACAGAGGACAGCATCGTAGGCGACGGAATTGCGGACACCATCCGCGATATCAATGAATACAAACCGGACATGCTGGTTCTCAGGCGCAACTGCCTGGTCAGAATCGCCATGTACGCCAAGCAGCATAATATGGAGCTGTGGAAACCAACCTTCTACGTTCCTGTTGCTGAGAAGGTTGATGATGTTACCAGAAACCTGCTCAATGAGTGCCTCGGTCCCGGACTGATCGACGCATATGGAAGTACGGAATCCGGAAACTGCATCATCAAATATCCGGGTAAGGATTTCTATTATGTCGTAAACGATGTGGTAGTTGCCAATGTTTATGATGAAAACGACCAGCTGGCTGACAAAGGCAGACTGATACTCACAAATCTCTACAAGAAGACCTTCCCGATCATCAATTATGATATCGGCGATTCAGCGGAGTCCTACGTTAAGGACGGTCTGCGTTACTTCACAAACATCAGCGGGCGTCTGAACGATCTGGTCAAGCATGAAGACGGCGTCGAATCATCGGCTTACCATCTTATGAAGATCGCTAACGGAACAGTAGGCGTTGCCCAATACAGATTCACGCAGGAGTCATATCACGATATGCTCATCCAGCTGGCGCTCGATCCTAACAACACTTCCAAAACCAAGGAAGAAATTGAGGATCACTTCGTATCCTCCGTCAGGAAGCTGTTCGGTGATGAATTCAATATCCGGGTTGAGTGGCTGGATATTCTCCCTCCTGACGAGACGGGCAAACAGCGCTGCTTCGTATGCAAAGTCAAATAGTACAAAGGACCGGCAACATTATGATGATTTCTTTTATAATTCCCTGCTACAGATCTGCGAAGACTCTCGGGAATGTAGTTGACAACATCGAAGAGATGATGTCAAAACAAACAGAATATGAATCTGAAATCGTTCTTGTAAACGACGGCTCCCCCGATGACACGTTTGCGGTCATCAGGGATCTGGTCAGCAAGTACGACAACATCACAGGCATTGATTTTGCGAAGAACAGGGGCCAGCAGAGTGCGATCATGGCCGCTATCAAATACTCAAAAGGCGAAATCGTCGCATGCTGCGATGACGATGGCCAGACGCCTATAGAAACTGTCTTTGAATTCATCGACAGCATGAAGGAAAACAATTACGATGTCGTCTGCGCCAACTATGTGAACCGCGGCAAGCGGAGTCTCTTCAGGAGATTCGGCAGCTGGCTGAACGATCAGATGTCGATCTACTTCCTCGAAAAGCCTAAGGATGTCAATACATCCGTCTACTTTGTGGCGAAGCGCTTCGTCGCCGAGGAGATGGCGAAATACGACAATCCTTATCCTTATATCACGGGACTTCTTCTCAGGACGACCGGTAAAATCGGAAATGTGGATGTTGAACAGAAGAAGCGAATGGCCGGTGAATCCGGGTATAACTTCAAGAGACTGTTCTCCCTGTGGATCAACGGCATTACGACGTTTTCCATTAAACCTCTGCGTCTGGCGAACTTCATCGGTATGGGGCTTGCGCTCATCGGTTTCGTGATCATCGTCGTTCTGGTTATCCAGAGGATTATGAATCCTCATGTGTCACTGGGATGGACATCCATCATCGCAACCAACCTCCTGATCGGAGGAATCATCATGATGATTCTGGGACTGATCGGTGAATATATAGGACGAATCTATATCTGTCTCAACAAGACGCCGCAGTACGTGGAACGTACCGTCATAGGCAGGAACAGCGAGGACCAGAACAGATGAAAAAACTGATGATCGTAGGGGCCGGTGTATACCAGGTCCCTATTATTGAAAAAGCAAAAAAACGCGGACTTTACACCATAGCCATTTCACCGTACGGCGACTATCCCGGTCTGGCTGCAGCCGATAAAACATACGATCTGGATGTTCGTGATGAAGAAGGCATTCTGAAGGCCGCCATCCAAGAGAAAATAGACGGCATCATTACAGATCAGACCGACATGGCAATGCGGTCTGTTGCTTATGTTGCCGAAAAACTGGGCCTGCCCGGCATCGGGTACGAGTGCGCTAAACTCTTTACTGACAAGTACGCAATGCGCATGAAGAGTGAGGAACTCGGACTTCCCTCCATCAAATGCGCAACTGTCGAGTCGTATGAAGAAGCAGAAGAGTTTTTCTCATCACTCCAATCCAGCGTCATACTGAAACCTGTCGATAATCAGGGCAGCCGCGGTGTCTGCAGAGCCGATGATACTGCGCAGCTTAGAGATGCCTTCAGCGAGGCACAGAAGTACTCTGCCTCCGGGCATGTCATCATCGAGCAGTTCATTGAAGGCGATGAATATGAAGTAGATTCTATCGTAATCGACGGACACGAACACACTCTCATGTATGGGGATATTGTTCTTTTTGATCTCCCGGATGTGTTCTCTTCCTCTACCAGAATGTACCCTTCCTGCCGCGATCCGGAGGTGGTAAATCGTCTCCTGAAACTGAACCGGGACACCATTGAAGGGTTCGGGCTCAAGTGCGGTCTCACCCACAGCGAATACATCGCAGACGCAAACGGACAGCCCTACCTCATTGAAGCAGCCGCGCGGGGCGGCGGTGCTTTTGTTTCATCCGATATCACTCTGCTTCAGACCGGTCTTGACACTTCGGAGTATCTGATCGATATGGCCCTCGGCGAGCCTGTAAACGCAGATGCCATAGGAAGCAATCTGTGCCACTGCGGTACGCTTTCCTTTTATCTGCCGGAGGGAACTGTTGTGAAGGCGGACGGCATCGAAGAGGCCCTCGCTCTGAATTTTGTCAGTGCCAGCCTTATAGGTGAAATCACAGTCGGCATGAAGACAGAAGCTTTTTCGGACAAGACATCCCGCTTCATATCTGTTCTCCGGGCTGATTCAAGAGAGGAACTGGAGGAGAACTACCGGACATTCAGAAAGACATTGGACATAGAAGTCGAAACTGACGACGGCATCAAGGGTCCAATTTGGAAATAACAAAGGAGAAATAACTTGAAAAAACTGATGATACTCGGCGCAGGTACCTACCAGGTCGATCTGATAAAAAAGAGCAAAGAACTGGGGCATGAGACCATCGTCGTCTCCCCCGGGGACTACCCCGGCATGAAGTACGCGGACAAGGTCCTCGATGTCAACATCCTGGATCATGAAGCAGTCCACGAGGCTGCCCGAAGGGAACAGGTCGACGGCATTATTTCCGACCAGACGGATATGGCCGTTTACTCCATCGCTTATGCCTGTGAGAAGCTGGGGCTTCCCGGCAACGGCACTGAAGTCGCGTCCCTCTTTATCGATAAGCATCTCATGCGCGTCCGCTGCCAGCAGCTCGGGCTTCCTACGATTCCTTCTGAGCAGGTATCTTCTTTTGATGAGGCTATGGAATCGCTTGGACGCATCGGTCTTCCGGCGATCATCAAACCGGTTGACAGCGGCGGAAGCAAAGGCGTCACCCGCATTGATACGACCGACGATCTGAAAGCACATTATGAAGAGGCTGCCGGCTTCTCAGGAAACGGCAAGGTCATCGTCGAAAAATTCATAACCGGAAGAGAATTTGAAGTGGACTCCATCGCTGTCGGCGGAGACGTCCGGACGCTCATGTACGCCGATTTGAACGAGTTCAAAATCCCTAATATCTTCGCCTCTATGACGAGACTGTATCCTTCTGTAGCAGATCAGAAGACCGTGGACCGTCTGCTCGCTTACGACAGAGCCGTTCTGGAGGGTTTCGGCATGGTTCAGGGTCTCACCCACAGCGAGTACATCATGGATGATGAAACAGGCGAGATCTATCTGATTGAAACTGCTCTGCGCGGCGGGGGAACTTACATCTCCTCACATATTGCGGAGCTTCAAACCCATATAAACACATCCCAGTTCCTGATCCAGATGGCTCTGGGGGAACTGGACGGTGTTCCTCAGTTTGAAACTGCACGCTGTCACAGCGGATATGTTGCGTTCTACCTGCCTCCGGGCAAAGTGGCTTCCCTGGAAGGAGTTTCTGCTGTAATGGATCTGCCGTTTGTGGCTAAGACCACAATGGAATCCCTCCGCGAGGGCGACGTAACCCGTGAGTTTCACGATAAACGCAACAGGCACGCCGTCATCCTGAGCGGCTCTTCCCGCGAAGAACTGAACGAGAGAATCGAACAAGTAAAAAGCCTCCTGAAGATCCGTATCGAAACTCCAGAAGGCCTTCGCGGTCCTATTTGGGAATAGCCTGCGCTGCAGCTGTCCCTTCTTATCTGTGGAAGCCCACGTGCTCCCCTTCGTAATACATCTTCAGACCGCCCTTAGGGGTGTAGACGTAATCACACGGGAGTATTCCGTCTTCATCGACGAGAGTTACCTGTTCGCCGTTTCTGCTCCATGTACCGGTGACTTCTTCGCCCGTGACGACAGCTTTGTAGGTTCCATCTTCGTTAAAAGTGATCTCGAACCCGTCGAACATGTTCACGGCTTTGCCTGAGTCGGCGATCCATTTTCCGTAGAAGGACTGATCGTCAATCGGTCTTCCGTCCACGTCAGTTCCTACTGTCGGATCCGTAATTGCCTGCGTCGTCGTAGTCGCATCATCGGAACCCTCAGATTCTGAATCCCCTGACCCGCATGCGCCGAATGCAAAGAGCATTACCAGTACCGCAATTACGGCGAAAAGTGTTTTTTTGTTTTTCATTATAAAACCTCCAATCTTACTTCCCTGTTGTCTTATTCAGGTTCTTTCTGCGTCTGAACAGGAGTCCCGTTCCGATAAGCGCCAGAAGCCCCACAGCGCTGGCTGCCAGTCCGACATCATGATACTTGTACTCGTACTGCAGCACGATTTCATGCTTGCCAGCCGGCACCTCCACCCCTGCAAAGGCAATATTCACGTCGTTTATCCTGTCGGCTTCCTGTCCGTCCACATATAAATGCCAGTTGTTGTAGGAAGGAATCGAGAAGAATACGATACTCTCCTCGTCCACGTCCACAGTTCCCTTAACTGTTTCTTCGCTATATGATGATATCACATATTTCTCATCTTCGCACTGCTGTGCGTATTTATCGTAATTTTCTGCCGACATGGCTGAAAGGTGAAGGTCATCAAAGGTGTACTCCCCTTCATCCTCCAGGACGACACGAATGGTGCCGCTGTAATTGTCGTAGTATCCCATGTTGAGATCGTAATCGCAGATGCCGGGTATTGTCTGATTGCTGGAATCATTCATGGCAGTCTGCAGCAGTTTCTCATTCTGGCAGATTATCGTAATATCGTCCGATCCTTTTCTCTGAAGGTCATCAAATGATACGATCAGCTGGCTGTCCTTAACATCCTTTACCTCCAGATCAAAGCTGGCGTTGTCTTTGTCGGTCTTTATCGTGCCCCCGTCTTCACCTATTGTGACTTCGGCGCCGTCCGACCCTTTGACTTCAAATGGCATCTCCGTAATATCCGTCTCGATATCCGCCGCCGTTACCTTCTGAACGTCTGTCTTCTCATCGTCCGGAACGACTGCCGCCTGCAGCAGAGCCTGCTCCCGTTCGAGGCGCGACAGTTTCAGGAACTCACTTTCGCTGATGCATTTGTCATATGCAAAACCAAGTCCGACATCGTATCTGTTCTCAAAGATATTTACTCCGTCGATGTTCTCACGGAATTCAAATCCGTGTCCGGCGTACTGATCGGATCCGAAATAACCGTTCTTCAGATCATCGCCCAGGAAGTACTTGACCCCGACAAGGGTGTCGATGCCCATTCTGTTGTCATTTGACAGGACATATACTCTCTTCAGATATCCGTAATTGTTCCCGACGTCCTTGTTGAACTCGAGAAGTCTCGCCGGAAGTTTGGAATTATAAATGTACAGTGTCTTTGTCTGCCACCATGTATTCTCATTTGCCGGATACTTCATCTGGTGATGGAGCGTCAGACCATCCACCTGATCGATCCTGTAGAATCCGTCATCATCGATCATGTTTCCAACTCTCTGCGTCGACTGCTCAAGCTGCTGATTGATCTGGTTGTTCCGCAGGAAATCCTTGGCGTGGTGCAGGAAAGCCCAGTTCCACCCTACTATTATGGCGCCGAGGGTGAAGAATATGATCAGTTTCTCCCGGAAACCCGGTCTGCTGACGATCGCCTTGATGTCCAGTTTTATGCAGAGCAGAATCACCAGTCCGGCGAAGATGTTCCACGGAACAAAGAATGTCGCCGTAGGTCCGAATGTCACTGCATCTGTAAAAGGCGCGGCAAGAGTCCACAGCGCTGTCGCCGCAAGTGCGCACGCCATGATGATCATGCTGCTCCTCTGCCTGAGTTTCTCCATATCAAATACATCCATGGCTGCCCAGACAGCGAAGAACAGGAATGTGAATGTCCATCTCAGTGTAGGATATCCAAAAGCGTTGAACATGCTGCAGAAGAACGGCAGCAGCATCATGATGAAGAGTATGATCGTCATCACGATGTGAGTCGACTTTCTGTTGATAAACCGGACTGCAACCGGAAGCAGCATGAGAACCAGAACCGGCAGACCGATATCCAGATAATCGTCCGTCATGCCCCTTCCCAGAAGCCGTTCCCCGAAACCAATGTAGTAATTGATCCCGAAGAGAAGCGAGGATGTGTCCGTAGCGCTCTCCGTTGAGGAGCCGGACAGATCCGTAACTGAAGTGAGCATCGTAAAGGATGAAATCAGACAGCCGGCGATACCGTACAGAATGAATTTAACGATCCGCAGAGCAAAATCCTTGATGCTGAACTGATCGTGATACGCAAAGTACCTGAGGATGATATAAATGATGATCACGATTGCCGCCATGTAGGAGAAATAGAAATTCCTGATCATGTAGTACGCGACAACTGCGATGAAGAATATCGGGTTCCTGCCTTTGTACACCCAGTCCACCGACAGGACGAGCAGCGGGAACAGATACAGATTCAGCAGGAATGAACTCTGACAGAGCGCCACTTCGATGACCCAACCGGAAAAGGCGTAGCAGAGCGGTCCGAATATGCACTGCACATCCTTCTGTCCGACAAACCTCATAAATGCCAGGAATGCCAGTCCGCCGAAGTACATCTTCAGAATTGTGGCAACGGTATATCCCAGCTCTATGTATCCCGCGGGGAACAGAGCAGCCAGGACCATAAACGGATCGATCAGATGCCCGATCGAAGTGTTCATTCCGAGGCCTTTGTTCCACGACCACATGTGGAACCCCTCTCCGTGCAGCAGATCTTCCAGCTGCTGTCTTACCTCGACCACCCAAAAGTAGGCCTGTTTATATCCGTCGCTGTACTGTATCACCGATTTATGCGCAAGCACAAAAATAATAAACACACTGAGCGCGGTCCCCGCGAACAGCAGTGAATAAATCAGTACGATTTTTTTCGTCGACAATCTTTCAGTTGTAAGTCCGTTTTCTTGATTCATTCCCTTAAAAAAAGGCACTATGAACCACTTCATAGTGCCTTCAACTCAACTGTTTCTAATATACGCAGACTCTGGTCTTAATAGGAATCGTGTTGTATATCCATTTAGCCTGACTCTTCGTGTTTCTCACGCAGCCGCCGCTGTGCGGAACGCCGAAGCAGCTCGGGTTGCCCCATGAATGCATAGCAACCTGTGAGTAGAACATTGTCCAGTATGACAGGCTGTGTCTGCTTCTTACTTTCCTGAAGACTTTCCAGTTTCCTGTAGCTGTGCAGCTCATCAGCTTACCGGATGAAATCTCCCAGTTCTTACCCTTGATGGACTTCCACTTACCCTTGGAGCCCTTGAAGAAGTAAATATGCTGCGTGTACAGGCTGATCCATACCAGATACTTGGTATTGCTCTTCAGCTTCATATGGTTGACGAAGTCCTCTGCTTCCTTAGGCGAATAGGTTATCTTCTTGCTGTATATGAGTTTCTTGTTGTTTCCAAGGACTCTCGGATAGAAATTGATCTTGGAGTTGTTGTCGCTCTTGCAGACTCTGAATCTGCTGCATACGAACCCCTTGGCGATGTATTTCTTTCCCTTCTTCAGTTTCATGCCTCTCTTCTTACCCTGCGCGGATGTGTAGGCATATCCGCTCCTCTTCGGAGTGAAGGTAGCATACAGCGCACGGACAGGCTTGCAGTTGTCAATCACTTTAGCCTTGCCGTATATGGTCTTCCCATTTACGTTCTTAAACGCCTTAACGGAGAACTTATACGTTGCGAGGGATGTTCCTTTACGCTCCATCGCTCTGACTCTCCAGGTTATCTTGCTTGAAGTTTCTTTTACGCCCTTGACTTCTTTCGGAGTGTCTTTATACAGGTTCTTTTTCTTGTCATATCTGTATACGACATAACCGTCCGCATTCGGAACCGGATCCCATGACAGATTGACTGAAGCAAAGTCAGACGTATATTTGAGGTTTTTAATATCACCGACTGTAGTAGCCTGAGGCGTTAATTTGCACTCATTGCTGGAAACGACTGTCTCGCCTTCTTTTGACTCAACAACAAACGTATACGCAGTTCCATTGGTAAGTCCTGTCTTCTCATACGTCATGGTTGTAGACGGAATATTTGTGGCGATTTCCTGACCATTCATTTTAACGGTAAACACCGTTTCCGCAGTAACTTCACCCGATACTGACCACTCAAGAGAGACCTGACCGTCCCCGGCTTTTCCTGAGAGCGCAATTGCACTTACTGTCTGTGCTTCCAGGGTTACCGGTTCTTCCTCCGGAGTTCCCTCATCGATAGGTTCTTCCACAGTTGCATCCGGGTCCTCGGCTTCTTCAGCGATACCCTCTTCAGGCTCTGCCTGTGGAATGTCTTCCTCTGTTACTGTCACTTCAGGTTCAGAACCTTCTGCCGGCGCTTTTGTTATCGCCATTACATCGGCAAATGAAAAAGTCACCATCACAGCGATTGAAACAGCAACGCATAATGCTTTCCTCATAATACCTCTTCCTTTCAATCTGAAATCATTTTTCATACATAAATCGTCAAAACATAATAACACATATTTTGCCCGATTTCAACCAAAATAGCGTCACAGCAGCGAAAGCAGATACTTGCCGTATTCGGTCATAGAGAGTTCCTCTCCGATTGCTCTGAGCTGGTCATCATCAATGAATCCGCGGCGCCATACGATTTCTTCGAGGCAGGCAATATAGAATCCCTGACGCGCCTGAACCGCCTCGACAAATTCTGCGGCTTTGAGCATTCCTTCCGGGCTGCCTGTATCCAGCCAGGCCATTCCTCTCTTCATCAAAGCAACCTTGAGCCTGCCGGCTTCCAGGTATGCATTGTTCACCGATGTGATTTCCACCTCGCCTCTTGCAGACGGCTTGACGTTCTTCGCAATTTCTATGACATTGTTGTCGTAGAAGTAAAGCCCCGGAACCGCGAAGTTCGACTTCGGAACCGCCGGCTTCTCTTCGATGGAAATAACATTGTTGTCCTCATCGAACTCAACTACGCCAAAAGCAGTTGCGTCCTTTACCGGATAACCAAACACCATGGCTCCTCCGGCTTCAGCGATCTGCCTCTTTGACTCGTTCAGGATCTTCGTCAGATCCTGCCCGTAAAATACATTGTCGCCGAGGACCAGACACACATCATCATCACCGATGAATTCCTCGCCTACGATGAAGGCGTCTGCCAGTCCTCTCGGCTTATCCTGGATTTTGTACTGGAAGTTGACGCCCAATTTGCTTCCGTCGCCCAGCAGATCCTCATAGTCTCCGATATCAGCAGGCGTGGATATGATCAGAATATCCTTGATTCCCGCCAGAAGCAGAACGGATATCGGATAATAAACAAGCGGTTTGTCGTATATCGGCAGAAGCTGTTTTGATATTGCTTTTGTCATTGGATACAGACGTGTGCCCTTACCGCCGGCCAGTATGATTCCCTTCATGATTTACACCTCCCGGTTTTACCCTTTGTAGAAGTCTCTGATTTTATCTGTGATCTGCTCCACTTCCTCCAATGTCAGTCCGTAGTACATCGGAAGTCTGAGCAGTCTGCTGCTGATATCCGTCGTATACCTGTCTTCCCCATGGAATCTTCCATACTTCAGCCCCGCCTTCGCGGAATGGAGCGGAACATAGTGGAACACGGCCTGCACCTCGTTGTCCCTGAGATGCTGTATCAGTTTCCCGCGCTCTTCAATGCTCCCGGTCATGATATAAAACATGTGGGCGTTGTGTGCGCATTCTTCCGGTATTATCGGAAGTTCCAGGATACCCTTTTTCTGCAAAGGCTCCAGCATCTCATAATACGCCCGCCAGGAAGCGAGTCTCGCGTCGTTGATCCTGTCCGCCTCTTCAAGCTGCGCCCAAAGATAAGCGGCGTTCATATCACTCGGAAGAAAAGAAGAACCCACACTCACCCATGAGTACTTGTCCACCTGTCCTCTCAGGAACCTGCTCCTGTCAGTGCCCTTTTCTCTCACGATTTCCGCTTCTTCTGCTTTGACCGGATCTTTGATCAGGATGGCACCGCCTTCGCCCATGCTGTAATTCTTCGTCTCATGAAAGCTGAAACAGCCGAAGTCGCCCATGCTTCCGAGGGCCCTGCCTTTGTACGATGCCATGACGCCCTGCGCGGCGTCTTCCACGACAGTGAGCCCATGCCGCTCGGCGATCTCCATGATGGTATCCATCTCACATCCAACCCCGGCGTAGTGAACAGGCGCGATCACTCTCGTTCTGTCCGTGATGGCGTCTTCAATGAGTTTTTCATCTATGTTCTTCGTATCCGGTCTGATATCGACGAAGACGAGTTTCGCACCCCGGAGCACGAAGGCATTGGCTGTCGACACGAACGTGAATGACGGCAGGATGACCTCGTCACCCTCCTGAATGCCGGACAGCAG
>CACYBO010000081.1 GCA_902772685.1 uncultured Eubacteriales bacterium
GGAGAACGGTGCTTCGGCGTTCTGGCGAACATGGATTTCATCCTGATCAGCACATATGAAAAGGATGGGGTTAATCCGGAACTTGTACTCTACAAAAAGAGATAATCATCGGAAGTTGTTGAGCTCGCTGTCTCCCACAGCAGAAGTGTGGTAGGCGATGATTACGGTCTCTATTTCCGGATGCTCTTCGATCCAGGAGATGACATTGGTCTCCATACGCATATCCCACAGCGTCAGATGTTTGCATGAAAGTGCCAGGAACGGTGAAAGGACACAGGAAAAAGATTCTTTGATCATCAGGATATCCCCGTCGCTGACATCATAGTTAAAGATTTCATCGCGGCTGCCGTTGACGAACATATAGTAGTAATAGAGATTATGGCCATAGTCTACCGGCCGTTCCTCCAGAAATGCTTCATCGGTAAAGACTTCAAATCCGCCTGTTTCATCGATGCCCTGCTTCGGAGAAATAAATCTGAAGTGTGTATCATACAGTGGATAGCGGCGGATGAAGTCGTCTCTTCCGCCGTACTTTCCTAAGGCAGCCATACCCATTTCTCCAACAAAAGCATCAGGATAGACTTCACGGCCGAGTTTCTCTTCGTCTAGATTGTCGGTCTGAAGGGACATCCCGAACCGTTCATTCAGATCCTTTGCAATCAGGCGCGATGCCATCAGTCCCGAGTCTGCATTCCAATGATGGTCGGTCTTGTAGAAGACAGCGGAACGGTCAGGATCATCGCCGAATTTCTCACGGAATGGTTCACGGAGATCAAGCACAGGGATGCCGAGCTCTTGCATGGCATCTTTCTTTTTGTCAGCGCCGGAATTTCTGGTGCACGGAATTCCATACGAGGTGATTTCTTCGTCATACAGAGGCTTTCCCGGCAGTATGACGTACAGGAAGTTTTTACCTTGTTCTTTACAGACCTGATAGAGCTTATTCACATTTTTCTCTGTAGGTGTGGCTTCAAAAGGAGGATTTCCTCTCATAATCTCGCCGTAGTCGTCGGTAACAGTCAGGTCTTCAGGGAAATACCGTTTGTCCAGGGCAGCACTTGTAATCTGGAACGGCGCCAGGAGAAGTTCTTTCCCCGGCAGCGCATCATTGATTGAAGCTTCCCGGTCGGATGCTTCCGCATTGAGCAGATTGACGTCCTGAACAGGGTGAACGAGCAGAGACAATCCACCCAGGGTGAAGATTGCCATGACGGCCAGAAGAAAGATTTTTGATGTCGATAGTTTCATTTTCCGGCCCCCTAAAACTGAAAGTACAAAAACGGATTATAACTGCCATTTACGAGGAATGACAGGGACAACACTACCAAAACGAACAGCATGCATGCGCCGACCGGCAGCATGTATTTTTCTTTGCTTCCATTCCGCATCCAGTCTGTAACCGCCTTTGGGATGGAACTGGAGAAGATGATGCCGGCAGCGAGCCAAGGGGCAGCCTGCGTGAACCAGAAACCGATAAGGTGTCCCTGCGCCGCGGACAAAAGCCACCTTGCGGGTGAGAACAGTCCTGTTATGAGGAACATTGCCGCTTTGAACGACTCCGCCCGGAACAAAGTCCAGAGCAGAACGATCCACAGCAGAATCAGGATGCGGTAGACACGCCGGAAGCAGACGCCTCTCGTGTCAGGCTTCAGCAGGAACTTTTCCGCGATGAGCAGAACGCCCCACAGGAGCCCCCATGCTATGAATGTCCAGCCGGCGCCGTGCCAGAGGCCCGTAAGCGCCCAGACGATCAGAAGGTTCCGAACTGTAGCCGCATTCCCGTTCCGGCTGCCGCCGAGCGGGATGTACACATAATCCCGGAACCAGCTTGAGAGCGAAATGTGCCACCGTCTCCAGAAGTCGGAGCCGCTGACGGACAGATACGGATCTCTGAAGTTCTCAGGAATGCGGAACCCGAACATCCGGGACAGGCCGATCGCCATATCCGAGTACCCCGAGAAATCAAAGTAGATCTGCAAGGTATAGGACAGGACTCCCATCCAGAGAACCGGACCAGGGAGAACCTGTTGGTTCCATGAGTCAAAGACAAAATCGGACACGATTGCCAGATTGTTCGCCAGAAGGACCTTTTTGCAAAGGCCGCGGCAGAAGCGCATGAACCCTTCGCCGGCTTCATCAAAGGATACCGCGCGGTTTTCAAGCTGCGGATAAATGACGTTGTAGCGGACGATCGGACCTGCGATGAGCTGCGGAAACAGCGCCAGGTAAAGTGCAA
Organism: uncultured Eubacteriales bacterium; assembly: GCA_902772685.1. Lineage (GTDB taxonomy): Bacteria > Bacillota > Clostridia > Peptostreptococcales > Anaerovoracaceae > Lentihominibacter. The sequence goes on from CACYBO010000081.1 coordinate 2,237, forward strand.
CGTAGAGCGGATTCTTCTGAGGTTTCTCTCCGCGGTATATATCAGCGGCGTAGGAAATCGCCTGGAATGTGTAAAAGGAAATGCCGATAGGCAGAATGATACCGGGACTGACCGGATGACCTGAAGTCAGGGAGGTGACTGTTTCCGAAAAGAAATTTGCGTACTTAAAAACGCCGAGCACCGCGATGTCCCCGGCAATACAGAAAATCAGCGCCCGTTTTTTTCCTGCGGGCGATCTGCTGTTTCCGATCACAAGACCGAACATCCAGTTCCATATGATTTCAGCCATGAATAAGAATACGAAAAGAGGCTCTCCGCTGGCATAAAATACAAGACTCGAAAAAACGAGCCATCCGTTCCTGCATTTCTCAGGAAGCAGATAGTACCCGATAAGTACGATAGGCAAAAAAACTAGTAAAAATGTCAATGATGAAAAAACCATGCCTTATTATATCGCGGGAAACAATAATTTGTCATTATCAAAAGCATTCGTGGTAAAATAAACCATAGTTTTCAGACTAATTAGAACATAGGAAAGTGCCCTTTCGCGAGGGGGAATCAAAGGATGAACGGTCGGGAATTTGAAGAATTCATATTGATGCAGATAAAGCGCAGTAATTCTGTCCACACGGCAGGCCGCTGGATCTACCTGCTGCTCGGGATTGTCGGCATAGTCGGGTTCATCGTGGGCGTGCTGATGGGTCTCGGCGTGTCGGGAGGACTCCCGATTCTCGTCATGAGCATCGGATTTTTGCCCGCAAGCATTGCATCGAAGTCAGCAGCGGCCTCCTATGCGGACGCAGCGGAGGACATGGCGCTCTGCTTGGAGGATCCGGAGTGCGCCGTCCCCGATGATTACAGTGACAGTACGATGAAGATGCGCCAAAGCGCCTGCAACACCCTGAAGTCCACGAAGGGACTGATTGTTTCTTACGGCGTCATCGCTCTGGCGTGCTGGGTCGGTGCCGTGATTATTGTCTTTGCTTCTGATCCCGGAGGGCCGTATTTCGAACCGGGCATCCTGGCTTTGTCGTTTGTTCTGTTCACCATCGCTGTGGTTCTGACTGTTTTGACGGTCAAATCCATACGGGATCTGCCGATGGCGAGACGCTACGCCCGCTGGCTGGAAGAAGAATCAGAAGACGGAGAGCGATGACACATCAGAATCGTTAACAGTGAAAGATAGATTTGCCGAATTTCTTGTAACAAAAAGCAGGATCATCCTGATCATATCCATCATCCTTGCTCTTGGCTTCGGAGTGATTATCCCATTTGTAAATGTGAACAAGGATATGACGAAATATCTGCCCGCAGACTCTTCCATGAGACACGGGCTTGATTTGATGGAAGCGGAATTCGGCAAGGAAGATTCCAGCACGCTGCTTCTCATGTTCGACGACCTCAGGACGGAGGATGAGAAACGTGCGATGAAGGCGGAACTGGAGACCCTTCCTTATGTTGATTCCGTCGACTACGAACTTCCGGGGAACAAAGACGGCGGCGACTACAACAAAGGCCGCCATACGCTGTACGTGATCAACGCGGACTGCGGCCAGTATTCTGACAAGGGGACGGCTCTGTGGCAGGAGGTCAACGACCGGTATGAAGAGACTCACGAGATCGCCCTGGGCGGGTCCATCGACAAGGCGAACCACTCGGGGCTTCCTCTTTGGATTGCCACGGCAGCCGTTGCTCTGATCTTCCTCGTTCTTCTCCTCATGGCCAACTCATGGGCGGAACCTCTCGCATTCCTCGCTACGGTCGGCGTGGCTGTGCTGATCAACATGGGTTCCTACATATTTTTCCCGAGCATTTCCCATACGACCTTCGGTATCGTCGCCATACTCCAGCTCGCTCTGAGCATGGACTATTCCATCATGCTTCTGAACCGGTACCGCCAGCAAAGGCAGGTCTGCCCGGATAAGCATCAGGCCATGCGGCAGGCGCTGGGGTTGTCCTTCGGCGCGATTACAGGGAGTTCGCTTACGACTTTCGCGGGTCTGCTGGCGCTCCTGTTCATGCGCTTCGGAATCGGCTCCGACATCGGGCTGGCACTCGCCAAGGGCGTGCTCATCAGCCTGCTCTGCATTTTCACAGTGATGCCGTCCATGCTCCTCGCTCTGGATTCTCTCATGCTGCGTACGCCGAAACCGACGCCCCCGTTTGATCTGCCGCGGTTCTCGCGGACCCAGTTCCGCTGCAGAGTTCCGCTGGCGCTTCTGTTCGCGGGTCTGTTCATCGCAGGCCTCATCGCACGCGGCGGCGTGGACTTCTCCTATGCGCAGTACGGCTCGGGCGATGTGATCGCGGAAGTCTTCGGCCATGATAACACCATGGTCATGATGTACAACGAAAAAGACGGCAATTCCGCCGCTGAGCTGTCGGACATTCTGGAGGAGCGGGATGATATCAAAAGCGCTGTCTGCTACGAGAGCACCCTGGGCAAAAGCAGGACGGCGGAAGATATGAAGGACTTTATGGACGATATGCAGGAGGAGGGCGATACGAAACAGCTGAGCACTTCCATGCTGCGTCTTGTTTACTATGATTATTTCGCCGGTGATTCCGATCTCCGCATGACCATACCCGGATTTGTATCGTTCCTGCGGGGAGAGGTACTGAACGATCCGGACTTCGAGGATACAGTTGACAGTGAGATGCGCAGTCAGATTGACGACATGGCGAAGTATACGGATGTGGGCACTCTGACATCCCGGAAGACGGCCTCACAGCTGGCGGGTTTCTTCGGCATGAGCACAAAAGATGCCCGGCAGCTGCTTCTCTACTACGAGATCAAACGCGGCAATGCCGGTGCGGGCAAAATGACGGTGCCGGGATTCATTTCATTTCTCATCGATGATGTTGCCGCTGATGCGGACTACGGGAGCATGATCGGCAAAAAACAGCTGAAGCAGCTGAAATCCATGCGGATCTACACGAAGAAAAAAGAAATGACAAAGGAGCGGACATATGAGGAGGCTGCCGGCATTCTGGGTATGGATGCGGATCAGATGAAACTGATCTATGTCGATCGCAGAATGGAAGAGGGCGTGGACGAAGCGATGACCATCGCAGACCTCGCCGCGGCGCTGCAGGAGATGTCGGAGGATCCGGCTCTGCAGGAGCAGTTTGGAGGCGATGACATCGCCCAGCTGATCGCAGGCCTCACACAGGTGGGGCAGATGGACCCGACGGCCTACGATGTGAACGGCATGGCACAGGCCCTGAACATGTATGGGATGCCTCTCGATGTACGGACCCTGTCTCTGATCTACTCCTATGCGGATGTCGTGAATAACCCGTCCGCCAATGAGGCGTCGGTGCAGGAGATCATCAGCTACATGCTGTCCAATAAAGAGATCAGCGGCTCCCTGCCGAAGAGTCAGAAGAAACAGCTCAAACTGCTGAAGAAGATTATCGATACTTCGGTCAAAGGCAGCAAACTGTCACCGTCGGAGATGGGCAGTCTTCTCGGAATGAAAAAGAGCGATGTGCGCAGCATTTATCTGCTGAAGAAGTATAAAAAGGGAGAAACCGGTTCCTGGAGAATCACGCCGCAGCAGTTCATCAATTTTCTGGTGGATACTGTGCTGAAAGACAGCTCGATGAAGAACCGCGTCGGCGGCTCTGCGGATGATCTGATGCTGGTGCAGAAGCTGATCAACAATTCCGTCGCCGGCACGGAGTACTGTGCTTCGGGACTGTCAGATCTGCTCGGGGAATACAGCGAAGACATGTCGGCGGGGGACATCAGTCTCCTGTATGAGCTGTACGGCTCCAGGCATCTGTATGACGACACCTGGAAAATGGATCTGATGCAGTTCGTATCCCATCTCGATGATGAGATGATAAGCCGACCTGCCTTTGCGCAGGCTATGGATGAAGAGGATATCACCGATGTGCATGAGATGCGCGCCGATCTGGATGAGGCGGCTGAGAAGCTGAGGGGAGAGCACTACGGGAGAATGATGATCACCGCGGATCTGGATGAGGACTCCGATGAAACCAGACGGTTCATGGATCAGATGACGGGCTGGTCGGATGACTGCTTCGGGCATCCGTATTATCTGATCGGAACGACGCCGATGGCCTATGAAACGTCACAGACATTCCATTCGGAACTCAACCGTGTCACGTTGCTCACGGCGCTGTTTGTGTTCATCATCGTTCTGCTGACCTTCCGGAACCTGGTGACATCCGCCATTCTGGTTCTGATCATTCAGTGCGCCGTGTTCCTGACGATGGCGGTGCTGAATATGCTGCATATCGATATGAATTATCTGGCCCTGCTCATCGTGCAGAGCATCATGATGGGCGCGACAATCGACTACGCTATCGTCTACACGTCTTACTACATCGAAAACCGCAGTTTCGGCCCTGTTGAAGACGGCGGAAGCAGACTCGCGCCGGGATCGGCTGATGCTGCCTGGTCCAGAATCGATGCGATCCGCGGCGCGTATAAGGGATCCCTTCAGACTATACTCACGTCGGCGACGATACTGATTGCAGCGGTAGGGCTTCTGAGTTTCGCCTTTGAGGAGCCCGGAACCAGACAGATTTGCCGGATTCTCTCCGTCGGATGCCTGATTGCGACCATATTGGTCGTCTTCCTGCTGCCGGGGATTCTGGCATGTATGGACAGAGTGATCATCAGGAAAAAACGCGCCTGATCAATTCCGCAGCGGAGCGGGTGAAATGTTTTACAGCAACTATAAACCGCGATATAATGAAGCGGAGCGAGACATATAATGCAAAGGCAGAAAGAAAAGGGAATGAATCAGAGAAAACTATTAAGATATGAAAACAGGCTGGCAGTCAGCGGAGCGGCAATCATCGCTTTCGGAGCATGGAACGTTGTGAAAGCCGCGATTTTTTTTATCGTCACGCCGCTGGAGGATCTCAGTCATTTCTTCGACTCCCCGGAGATGGCGCAAATAGATTTTTCGAGTATACCGGAAGGAACTCTGGATATTATCGTGTTGGTGGGCGTGCTGGCAGCACTGATGATCAGTCTGCTGGTTCGTTTTTACATCGGGCGGGCGGCCATTCAGGACAGCAGACGTATCCGCAGGAGGCGAATCACATATGTAGTGTTCGCTGCTCTGGCAAGTCTGAGTCTGGTCATGGGCGTCATCACCAGATTATTCTTCGCCAATGAAAATAGCGTGGATTGGGTGAAATTCTATGATGTTTCAGTCGTCTCCACCATCGTTGATCTGACATCCCTGATGGCGCTGTTGGAGCTGATCGTTTCAGCAATCATAGTGCGGAGTCAGAGAAAGAAACTGGAGGTGGCGTGATGCAGATGGATTTTCATTATTACGCTACATACTGCGCTGCCATTCTGGCGGGTTACTCGCATGAAGAGAGCATGGACATCTGCTACAGCGCACAGTTCGTGGACCACTGTTCCAAGACGCTTCTGCGCAAGGCGAAAGGCCCTTCTATGGCGGCGACGACGCAGCTTCAGCTCGAGCTGATGGATACGAGAACGGACATAGTGGGTCTGCAGGACATCACGCGCATCTGGGCTTCGTTCCATTTCTTACCTGCGGATCTGCAGGCACCCTCCGAAGGCGGCAGACGCTATCGGAGCAAGTACCGCATGATCTGCGGACCAAACGGAGAACTCGTGGCAAAAACAGTAGAACTCGCCAAAGGCGAAAGCCTCCAGGCCGTCGGCATCGCCATGCATGTTCTGGCTGATACCTGGGCGCACCGGTATTTCGCCGGAACGCCTTCGCTGGTCATAAACAATACAAATTATCATTTCTACGAGATTCTTGGAGAAGGTGACGATGCGGAGACGCGCCGGGTCGCATTCCGGCACAGCCGGAACACGCCAGATGATCTGGAAGAAGGGAAATATACGAACAGTGTATTTCAAAGCAGTGAAAACCATGTGATGAATCTGGGACACGGCAGAGCAGGTCATCTGCCTGACTACAGCTTCGCCAGATATAAATACCTGCCGGCGTGGGGAGATTATGTGGAGATCACAAAAGATAATCCTTCAGATTACATGCACGCGTTCGCTCAGATGGTTTATGCGCTCAGATATCTGCGCGGCGACATTCCGGCTTTTGAGACGGATACCTATGACACAGAGCACATCGCGGCGTATGAGCAGGAGATCAGGAATATCCTGACTCGCCGTCAGCTGGATGCGTGTGAAGACTGGAAGGCGCTTGGCGAGAAGCTGTCCGGGCAGGTCATCGAGGATTTTGATCTGGCGAAATATGTGCCGGAATACAGGGAAGCAGAGAAAGGCGAAGAAAGGGATCAGCTCTTTCTCGGGAAGTTTATCGACGCGGCTCTTGCCCAGAAGAGCATGGTCACCAAAAGCATACGCGCAGCAGGAATCAAGCTGGCGGGAACCGGAGGTGATAAATCATGACGAAGATGAGACGTATCGGAAGCATTATTACAGGTCTGATCATGATTGCTGCCGGTTTCATGATGGCTGCCGATGCTAGAAATGTATATCAGCTGCTGATTGCCATACTCGGTATTTCGCTGCTGATATCCGGTATCCGGTCGCTGGTCTATTACGTTTCCATGGCAAGGCACATGGTCGGCGGCAGGGTCGCATTGTACAGGGCGGTCATCATTCTGGATATGGGCATGTTCACGCTGACGCTTACGGATCTTCCGCTGTTCTGTGTCGTTCTTTATCTCGCAGGACTTCATGGGTTCTCGGGAGTGATCGATATCCTGCGTTCACTGGAGTCCAGAAGACTGCAGGCCGCATCCTGGAGGCTGAAGTTCGGCAGCGGTGTGGTCAATCTGGTCATTGCGGGTATTTGTCTGTATTTCACCGGAGATGTGAAGGTCGCGGTAATCGTATACGCCATCGGTTTGATGTACTCCGGACTGTATTATATCATCCGGGCGTTCCGGAAATCTGCGATCGCATATGACGACAGTCCTGCTGTATGATACCGCTAAATAATACTGTTGGATTTACGAAGAGACATAGTAGAAGACGGGTTTTTCGTGTATACTGATAGTTAAGGCGGAAATAATATCTGATATCAATATTTCAATTCAATACAATAAACAGGAGGAACAATTGAAATGAACATTACTAAGAATCTGGACGGTGAAAAACTTACAGTTGCTGTAAGCGGAAGACTGGACACGATGACTGCTCCGGAACTGGATGAGGAACTGAAGGCTTCTCTCGACGGAGTGCAGGAACTGGTTATTGATTTTACAGAGACTGAGTACATTTCATCAGCAGGACTTCGGGTTCTTCTCTCCGCGCACAAAACAATGGCAAAGCAGGGAAGCATGACAGTGACCGGTGTGAATGACATCATCATGGAGATTTTCGAAGTAACCGGATTCACTGAGATTCTGACGATCGAGTAAGAGGATGGACACATGAAGGAAGTGAAAGGGGATCTTCAAGGCGATGCGCTGGTGATAAAATTGTCCGGACGTATTGATTCCGGCAATGCCGCGCAGGCAGAAGAGGAGATTCAGGCAATCATTGCGGAGAGCGGAGCATCTTCGCTGATTATCGATGTGCAGGAGCTGGAGTACATATCCAGCGCGGGCCTGCGGATTTTGCTGCGCCTGAAAAAGAACTTTGACGATCTTCGTGTGACCGGCGCAAAACCTGAAGTGTTTGAACTGCTGCAGCTGACAGGTTTTACGGAAATCATGTCTGTCGAGAGAGCATACAGACAGGTGTCGCTTGAAGGATGTGAAGTGATCGGTGAAGGCGCCAACGGAACCGTATACCGAATTGACGGGGACAATGTCGTCAAGGTGTACAACGACCCGGAGGCACTGGAAGAAATCGAGAATGAGCGTGAAGTCGCGAGACTTGCGCTGATACTCGGCGTACCGACTGCCATCCCTTACGACGTAGTCCGCGTGGGAGACAGCTACGGATCTGTATTTGAACTTCTTGACGCCAGGTCCTTCTCAAAGATACTGGCAGAACACCCGGAGAAGATGGACTGGTGCGTGCAGGAATACGTGGATCTTCTGCGCAGGATTCATAGAATTATTGTTCCGAAGGGGAAACTGCCTGACATGCGGAAGACTGCCATTTCATGGGCGAAGTTCACGAGTGACTATTTGCCGGAGGAAGCCGGAAGGAAACTCAGGCATCTCATCATGGATGTACCGCAGGACAATCATATGATTCACGGCGACTACCACACGAAGAATATTCAGCTGATCGGCGATGAAGTGCTGCTGATCGATATGGATACTCTCGCCGTAGGACATCCTGTCTTTGAACTCGGCTCGATGTACAATGCGTTTGTTGGATTCGGTGATTACGACACCGAACAGACGAAGAGGTTCATGGGAATCGAGCGGGAGGATGCCTTTGCGTTCTGGAGAAAATCGCTGGCGGCCTATCTGGGAACGGATGATGAAGAAATCATAAAGTCAGTGGAAGATAAAGCCCGCATCGTCGGCTACACACGGCTGATTCGGAGATCGATCCGCAGAGGCGGGCTGGAAGATTCGTTCAGGAAGGCGGAGATCGATTTGTGGAAGAAGGAACTGCTGGAGCTCCTGGATAAAGTGGACACCCTTATGTTCCTGCCGAATGAGATAAAAGTGGATGCGACGATTAAGAACCTGAATGAGGTTATTGCATTCCTGAACGGCCATCTTGAGAAAAACGGATGTCCTCTCAAGGCGCAGAATGAAGTGCAGCTCGCTGTGGAAGAGATCTATGCGAACATAGCCAAGTACGCATATACGCAGGGCACAGGCGAAGCAGTGATCCGTGTTGAAGCGGACCGTGATTCGAAGGGAGTGACCATCACATTTACGGATCAGGGGAGACCGTACAATCCGCTTGAGAGGGAGGCGCCCGATGTGACGCTGCCCGCGAGTGAACGTCAGATTGGAGGTCTCGGCATTTTCCTCGTCAGAAACATCATGGATGATATGCAGTACGAATACCGGGACGGAAGCAATATACTGACGATAAAGAAAAGCTGGTAACACGGCGGAGGATAATGAATATGGAAACAATCAGGATTGCATTGATCGGATATGGCAATGTGGGAAAAGCATTTGCCGATATGCTCCTGCGTAAAGAAGGCTTCCTGCGGGAAGCCTTTGATGTAAAGGCGGAAATCACGGCGATATGCACCCGCCGTCTGGGCGGCTGCATGGATGCTGAGGGAATCAATACCGCGGCGCTGACGGAGGATAAGTTCGACAAATCACTGGACGCCCTCACCATCATCGATGCGGGAGAGTATGATGTCATGATCGAGCTGACGCCGATTAACATCATGACCGGCATGCCGGCTACGGAGCACATACGCCGGGCGCTCAGACTGGGCAAGCACGTTATAACGGCCAATAAAGGTCCGATCGCATGGCACTACCGCGAACTCAAGAACCTGGCGGAAGAGCAGGGTGTAAGCTTTTGCTATGAGGCGACGGTCATGGACGGGGTTCCGGTCTACAACCTGACGAAGCAGAATCTCATGGGATGCAGAATCACAGAAGTGGAAGGGATTCTCAACGCCACCACGAATTTCATTCTCACGGAAATGGAGAAGGGAGTCAGCTTCGAAGACGCCGTAGAAGAAGGCAGGCGCCAGGGCTTTGTGGAGGCGGATGCGAGTATGGATATAGACGGGTGGGACGCGTCAGCGAAACTGACCGCCCTGATGAATGTTCTGATGGACGTGGAGATCACGCCTGTGGATATACGCAGAACGGGAATCGGCGGCGTGACACCCGAGGATATAGAAGAAGCAAAAGCGCACGGCAAGAGAATCAAGCTCATCTGCCGCGGTTTTTTGGAAGACGGAAAACCGGTCGGCATCGTCGAGCCGACTCTGGTGGAAGAAGGGTCGCTCGCAACGACGATGATGGGTACAGCGTCTTATGTCACGATTGTCACCGACCTTATGGGAGGCGTTACGGTGATCGAAGAACCCTTTGAGCCGGAGATCGATCACACGGCATACGGAGTGCTGAGCGATCTGCTGCGGGTGCTTACGGACAATGTTGCACACTAGCGGGAGAAAGTGTTTGAAATGAGAATAATATGTGCGATAATGGAAGCAGAAACACAGAGCAGGAGGAGTAACTGATGTATTTGGTGCAAAAATACGGCGGCGATTATCTGAAGGATATGGAAGGGCTAGCGGCGATAGCGGATTATGTCGCGGAGAACCGCGGGGAACTCGGGCAGCTGGTGCTTGTAACAGCCGCGATGCATGAGATTGCCAAGGAGATGATGGAACGGGCGGAGCAGTTCAAGAAAGGCGTTGGCAAACCGGAACTGGACGCACTGTTTTCGGCAAGTGAATATCAGACAGCGGCGCTCATGGCGAGTGCACTGGAGCAGAGGGGCGTTCCGGCGAGGGTGATCAGTGATATCCGCGGACATTCACTGTCCCCGGCCGACATCGAAAGCGGCAAACATGAGATCATTCTCACAGATATAGAAAAGGCGCTCGAAGAGGGACTGGTTCCCGTCATTTCAGGATTCCAGGGAATCGGAGAGTTTGAGATGGGCGACCGGATGGGCCGTTACGGAGCGGCGGCGACAGCCGTTGCGATTGCAGGAGCATTGGGATGCGAGTGCGAACTGTACGGCAATACGAAAAAAGTATACGTAATCGATCCGCGCGTTACGGAAGACAGAAAGAAGTTTGATACCATCAGCTATGACGAGGCGATGGAGATGATCATGCTCGGCGAGGGGGATCTGGAAGCGGAAGCTCTGCAGCTGGCTGACATGCTGGACGTCAAACTGTACGTCGGACCGGCGTTTGAAAAGGAGAAGACAGGAGGGACATACATCGTGGACAGAAAACTGATTGTAGGAGAATCAGCGGTAAGCGGAATCAGCACTTATGATGGTGTGGTGATATATACGATAAAGGGAATCCCGAATCAGGGGGATGTAGTGGCGGAGCTCTTTGAACTGCTCGGCGAACTGAAGGTCAACCTGAATGTGATATCGCAGCAGCCGTATCAGGAGAACACATCGGTCGTCTCATTCAGCTGTGAAAAAGACGATATTGAGAGAATCGATGAAGCCCTGTCGATCAACGCCAGGTTCAATTCTCTTGACACAAGCAAGTTCGAAGATGTCTGTATGATCTCGCTGGTCGGTGTGGGAATGGCTACTCACGTGGGCGTTGCGGGAAAAGTATTCTCGACCCTTGCAGAGGAGGGAATCCCGCAGTACAACATAACAACATCAGAAATATCCATTTCCGCGACCATCGATGCAGCGAATAAAGCAAAGGCAATCGTGGCACTGGCGGAAGCATTCAATCTGTAAAACCGTCTGCAGACACATGATATACAATACGACCGGAGGAGACTGATTTATGGACGAAAAGAAAGTGAGAAACGAAGTCGATGAGATCGTGGAACTGGTACTGAAGGACTACGACCAGGGAAGAGACATCGACAATATGAATATATTCGATCAGCCGGACAGGGACGAGGTCATCGAGATCGTCAACAAACTGCTGGGCGTGCTGTTCCCGGGCTACTACAGGGATAAGGGGTACAAGTTCTACAACATGTACAGCAAGCTGGCGCTGCAGTTCGAAGACATCATGTACTATCTTTCCAGGCAGATCGCTCTGGCACTCGCCTTTGACGGCAAATACGGAAGCCTGAAGGAAGAAGAACTGGACGAAGAAGCACAGAAGATCACACTCGAGTTCTTCCGCAAGATTCCGGAGATCCGCGCCAAGGTCAATACGGATATCCAGGCGACCTATGACGGGGATCCGGCGGCGTACAACAAGGAAGAAATCGTGCTGAGCTATCCGGGTCTTCTGGCCAGCACCGTGTACCGCGTCGCCCATGAGCTGCATCTGCTCGGCGTACGGATCCTGCCGCGCATGATGTCGGAATACGCGCACAGCATCACAGGCATAGACATTCATCCGGCAGCGCGGATCGGCGAGTACTTCTTCATGGACCACGGAACCGGTATCGTCATCGGGTCCACATCGGTCATCGGAGAACATGTTAAGATCTATCAGGGTGTTACGATCGGCGCTCTCTCCACGAAGGGCGGACACGCGCTCAACGGCACCCGCCGTCACCCGACACTGGAGGATGATGTGACGATCTATTCCGGCGCGTCGATTCTGGGCGGCAACACCGTGATCGGCAAAGGCTCTATTATCGGCGGCAACGCGTTCATTACCGAATCTGTTCCGCCGGGATCACGCGTGAGCATGAACAGCAACACCTTAAACGGCAGCGCTGAAGCTTCAGGCGGCATGCGCATCGAAAAATGCGAGACCACCTGCGATGACTGCGATAATGATACCTGTTGGGTCGCCAACGTGACCGAATGGGAATTAGATAAGAAGTGAAGTTATGCGAGAGGCAACACAGGAGGAAGATGAAATGAAACTATACGATGGCGGTATTTATCTCTTAAACGGTAATGAGATCATTGAAGACAACGGCGATGCTGCCGCGAAGCTGGCGCAAAAAGGCATTCATGCCGACAAAGATGAGGCGGCGAAAGGCACGATGGCGTACAATATCCTGAAGGCCCACAACACTTCGGGCAATATGGAGAAACTTCAGATCAAGTTCGACAAGATGACTTCACACGACATCACGTTCGTCGGGATCATCCAGACGGCCAGAGCGTCCGGACTGGAGAAGTTCCCGATTCCTTACGTTCTGACCAACTGCCACAACAGCCTTTGCGCGGTAGGAGGAACGATAAACGAAGACGACCACATGTTTGGACTGAGCTGCGCCAAGAAGTACGGCGGCGTGTACGTCCCGCCGCATCAGGCGGTCATCCACCAGTACGCCCGTGAAATGCTGGCCGAAGGCGGCGCGATGATTCTTGGTTCCGACTCACACACAAGATACGGCGCATTGGGAACCATGGCTATGGGAGAGGGCGGACCGGAGCTGGTCAAACAGCTTCTGAACCAGACATACGACATCAACATGCCGGGAGTGATCGCCATCCACATGACGGGCGCACCTGCAGTCGGCGTCGGCCCGCAGGACGTTGCGCTGGCGATTATCGGCGAAGTGTTCAAGAACGGATACGTCAACAACAAGGTCATGGAATTCGTCGGTCCGGGAGTCGCCTCCATGAGCGCGGACTTCAGAATCGGCGTCGATGTAATGACGACGGAGACAACTTGTCTGTCATCCATCTGGGTTACGGACGAAAACATAGAGGAGTGGTACACAATCCACGGCAGAGCCGGCGACTACAAAAAACTGGCGCCTGCTGATGTAGCGTACTACGATGGATGCGTTGAAATCGACTTGTCTGCGATCAAGCCGATGATTGCGATGCCGTTCCATCCGAGCAACACTTACACCATCGAAGATGTGCAGCAGAACCTGGAAGATGTTCTGGCAGATGTGGAGAAGAGAGCGCTCGTAAGTCTGGACGGACAGGTGGAATACTCCCTCAGAGACAAGATCAGAGACGGCAAGCTATATGTTGAGCAGGGAATCATCGCAGGATGCGCAGGCGGCGGCTTCGAGAACATCTGCGCGACAGCGGATATCCTCAGAGGCAAGTACATCGGCGCCGATGAGTTCACGCTCAGCGTTTATCCGGCAAGTACGCCTGTATATATGGAGCTGCTCAAAAACGGAGCGGCTGCGGCGATACTCCAGTCAGGCGCGATCATGAAGACCGCATTCTGCGGACCGTGCTTCGGCGCAGGAGACACGCCGGCCAACAACGCCTTCTCGATCAGACATTCGACCAGAAACTTCCCGAACAGAGAAGGTTCCAAACTCCAGAACGGTCAGATTTCATCCGTCGCCCTCATGGACGCACGCTCCATCGCCGCGACTGCTGCAAACAAGGGATTCCTGACTGCGGCGACCGAACTGGATTGCGAGATCAAGACGCCGAAGTACTTCTTCGACGCGGAGATATACAAGAACAGAGTATTCGACAGCAAAGGCATCGCAGAGCCTGAGACAGAGATCAAACTGGGACCAAACATCAAGGATTGGCCGGAGATGAGTCCGCTGCCGCAGAACATGATCCTCAAGGTCGTATCGGAAATTCACGATCCTGTAACGACGACCGACGAACTGATTCCGTCCGGCGAGACATCCTCCTACAGATCGAATCCTCTCGGTCTTGCGGAGTTCGCTCTTTCCAGAAAGGACCCTGCGTATGTAGGACGCGCCAAGGAGGTCCAGAAAGCGCAGAAAGCACTGGAGTCCGGTGAAGATCCGATAACGGCTCTTCCGGAACTGCTGTGCGCTCTGAAGAAGATAAAAGAGGTTTGTCCTTCACTGTCTGCGGACAACATGGGCGTCGGCAGCACCATCTTCGCAGTGAAGCCGGGTGACGGATCGGCCAGAGAGCAGGCTGCGTCGTGCCAGAAGGTTCTCGGCGGATGGGCGAACATCGCCAACGAATACGCAACGAAGAGATACCGCTCCAACCTGATCAACTGGGGCATGATTCCGTTCCTGATTCCGTCGGGAGATCTGCCGTTCGCGAACGGTGATTACATCTTCATTCCGGATGTACAGAATGCTATTGCGGAAAAACTGACGACGATTCCGGCCTATGTGATCAAGGGTGCAGAGGGCTGCTGCGAGGCTGCCTGCTGTAAAGAAGGCGACTGCACGATCGAACCGTTCGATCTGCAGTTGGGCGAGTTGACTGATGATGAACGTGAGATCATCCTCAAGGGATGCCTGATAAACTACAATAGAATGTAAAAAAGGGAAGAACTATGAAAAAGAACCATGCATATCGAATGCTGCTTATTGTGGCATTCTATGCAGTGGTCCTGTCAATGACGAGTGTTGTTTTTGCCGAGGAAGATGTACAGGACAATGTTCAACAAGAAAACGGGATTCCGGTAATGACGGTCACGATTGATGAGACCGCTGAGGGTTACAGCACGATTGAGGAAATGCAGGCCAGCAAAGACTGCGAATGCACCGGAACAGTGGATATTTATGTGCCAGAAGGGTTTCAGGCCGATTACACTGATGTGGTGCAGGAGAGCGTGGAAGGGCTGAAACTGGACTACATAAGGGGCAGAGGCAATACGACCTGGCAGATGGTCAAAAAACCGTACAAACTCAAGTTCAAGAAAAAAAGCACTCAGGATCTCTTCGGCATGGGCGCAAATGCACACTGGGTCCTTCTGGCGAATCATAAAGACCCCACCAAGATAAAAAACCGAATCACATTCTGGCTCGGTAGACAGCTCGGCTTGGATTTCACGCCTCACGGTGTTCCGGTCGATCTGTATATGAAGAGTAAAGAGGGGACAGGTACATACGACGAA
>CACYBO010000082.1 GCA_902772685.1 uncultured Eubacteriales bacterium
AGTCTGCGCAGAACATAGTCCCTGCCCTCGTTGCCCGGCAGAATATTGTCGCTGATCATAAACGTCATGGAACGCAGATGGTCCGTGATGATCCTCAGGGAAACATCTGTAGGGACCGTTCCGTCCTTGTATTCGACGCCTGATACGTTTTCAACCTGGCTGAGTACTGAACGGATCGTATCTACATCAAAGATGCAGCTCGTTTCCTGCATGATGCAGGCGAGCCTCTCCAGTCCGAGTCCCGTATCGATATTCGGATGCGGCAGGTCAGTGTAAGTTCCGTCTTCTTCTTTGTTGAACTGGGTGAACACCAGATTCCAGAATTCGACATATCTGTCGCACTCGCATCCCGGCTTGCAGTCCGGTTTTCCGCATCCGTGCTCCTCGCCTCTGTCGAAGTAGATTTCCGAGCACGGTCCGCATGGTCCGCCTGTGCCGATTTCCCAGAAGTTGTCCTCCTTGCCGAGACGAACGATTTTCTCTTCTGGAAGGCCGATCATGTTGTGCCACAAATCAAAGGCTTCCTCGTCATTTTCATAGATCGTGACCCAGAGTTTTTCCTCCGGCATCTTCAGGACGTTCGTAGCGAAATCCCAGCCCCAGGTGATGGCTTCTTTCTTAAAGTAGTCTCCAAAGGAAAAGTTACCGAGCATCTCGAAGAATGTGCCGTGTCTGTCTGTGTATCCAACGTTATCTATATCTCCTGTTCTTATGCACTTCTGACAAGTCGTCATTCTCTTAGACGGCGGTGTCTTCAGACCGGCGAAGTACGGCTTCAGCGGAGCCATTCCGGCGCCGATCAGAAGAAGACTCGGGTCATCCTCAGGAATCAGCGAAAAGCTCTCTCTCCTGAAATGCCCTTGCTTCTCGAAGTAGCTCAGAAACATCTCTCTCAATGTGTTAAGACCCAGTTTTTCCATAATGTGTATATCCTCCAAGTAGTTTGGTTGTCGTTCATCAACAATGAATTATTATACAATACACATGTGTTATATTTCAACCGTAAGAAAAAAGCGGGGCAAAGACTTTTGAAGCCTTTGCTCCGCTATGGAAGCCGGCAAGGCGTCAATTTCCGTAATGGCTGTTCCGGCGGTCGGCGTACTCTCAGGCGTGCTGGTTTTGCATGAACCGATGAGTGTTTCCATCGCCTTCGGCATGCTGCTGATCTTCGCCGGCGTCATCACAGTCCTGAGACCCGGTCCGCACAGCTGATTTACAGATAATCCTCTCGCACCGGTGAAAAGGATACCACCAGCGTTCCTTCTTCTAAGCACTCTACACAGTGCGGCACATCCGGTCCCATATATGCTGTATCCCCTTCATGGAGCACATACGAGTCTTCTCCTACTGTGAATTCAAATACGCCGGATTTCACATATGGGATCTGCACTGGCGTATGGGTGTGGGTTTTGGACTTTGCACCCTGTTCGAAAATCAGTTCTTCAACCATCAGGTTCTCATCATACGAAAGAATCCTCTTTGTAATCCCATTGTTCATGACTTCTGCCACAGTATCTGCATGCTTCACACACTGTTCTCTGTTCTTACTCATACTGTCATCCTTCTTTCTTGGTTTGTCTACAGAACACTGCTACGATACTATCACACTAAATTGATGATGAGAATGCCGGCATCCTCTTGTTTCACAGATAAAAGAGCTACCGTCTCGACGGTCTCGGTGCTGTGTGCAGGGACATACCATGCACATCTTCCAGTGCTTCGCCGATACCTTCGCTGTATGTTGGATGTGACATGATACTGCGAAGCATATCCGAAACAGTCAGATCGTTTACGATCGCTGTTGTAAACTCACCGATCATATCAGTTGCACGGGCACACACCATCTGCGCGCCGAGAATCTTTTCCGTACCGGCTTCGGCAACGACTTTGATGAATCCCCGTTCTTCTTTTGTTATAAGGCTTTTGCCGTTGGCGCTCATGATAAATTTACCGGTGATCACATCGATTCCCTGCTCTTTTGCCCGCGCCTCGGTCATGCCGACGATCGCAATCTCCGGATCTGTGTACACACCAGCAGGAACGACATCAACATTCTGGGACGCGGAATCGCCGCAGATGGCTTCCACAGCGCGGATTCCGTGGGCGGACGCCGCATGGGCCAGCTGGATGCCGCCGATCAGGTCGCCAATGGCGTAAACGCCCGGAATGCTCGTCAGATAGTTCTCATCCACTTTGACGTATCTGCCGTTCATCTCCGGCTGAACACCTTCCGCGAAGAGTCCTTCAATGACAGGCCTCCTTCCTGCTGCGACCAGAATATAGTCACCGACGGCAGCTGATTCTTTGCCCTTTTCTTCATATTCAGCCATTACCATGCCGGTCTCAGTTTCAGCAAACTTCTTCACCAGAGCGGAAGTATGGATGTCGACTCCCCTCTTTTTCAGGATCATCTTCAGATTCTGAGAAATCTCTTTATCGAAATTGTCAAGTATTTTAGGCAGCGCTTCCAGTATGGTGACCTGACTTCCGAGATTTGCGAATACAGTTGCAAATTCAACGCCGATCACGCCGCCGCCTATGATGACCAGACTGTCTGGTGCGTGATCAAGGGCAAACAGTCCATCGCTGTTCAGAACATGCGGCAGATCCGCGCCCTCAATCGGAAGCTCTGCAGGCCTGGATCCGGATGCCAGTATGATATTATCGGCCAGATATGTTTCCTCTTCTACGGCCACTGCATTGATTCCGCCCTGCGGAGGAATGAGTGTGCCCCTTCCTTCAATAAGGGTGACCTTATTCCCTTTAAGCAGCTGTTCTACGCCGCCTACAAGGGTATCAACTGTCTCCTGCTTATACTCGCAGATCTTATCATAATCATAGGATACATGTTCTGCATGAAGACCGAACCGGTCGCCTTCCTGCATTTCTCTGTAGAGAGATGACGCGTGGATCATAGCCTTCGTCGGAATACACCCTCTGTTCAGACATGTTCCGCCGACACGGTCTGCTTCAATCAATGCAACATTCAAACCCTTCTGGGCACCGCGGATTGCGGCAACATATCCGCCGGGACCGCCTCCGATAACGATTAAATCAAATTTTTCACTCATACCAAGCCTCTCAACAACAATAATTATAGAACAGGGTCTGACGAAATCATCAGACCCTTGTGTACAACGAATACTTATTCGAATTCATACTTGAGCACCGGATGTCTCGCTGCGCCTACTTCGTCAAGCCTTGTCACCGGAGTATTCACCGGAGCCTGATGGAGTTTTTCAGGATCAGAATAAGCGAGATCATTAAGAGCAATAAACACGTCTATAGCCCAATCCAGCGTCTCCTTGGATTCCGTTTCACATGGTTCTGCCATCAGTGCTTCATGAACAGTAAGCGGGAAGTACATCGTAGGCGGGTGAATTCCGTTGTCCAGAAGTCCCTTGGCGATATCCATCGCCGTAACGCCTGTTTCCTTCGCCTGTCTGCCGATGTCCATAACAAACTCGTGCATGCACACTTCCGGCTTGAACGCGATATCATAAACAGCTGACAGTTTCTTCATCATATAGTTTGCGTTGAGTACAGCATTCTTGCTTGCTTCCGGAATGCCCTCTTTACCAAGCATCTTGATGTAAGTCAGCGCTTTGACTGCTACCAGGAAGTTTCCGTAGAAGTTCTTCATCTCACCGAGGCTTGATTCTGCCTTTGCAAAATCAAATGCTCCGTCCTTTTCGACAGCGTAGACACCAGGCATAAACTTAGCCAGATGCTCCTTGCATCCTACCGGACCGCTTCCCGGACCGCCGCCGCCGTGAGGTGTCGAGAAAGTCTTATGGAGATTGAGATGTACACAGTCAAAGCCCATATCTCCGGGTCTCGCCCAGCCCATGACCGCGTTGAGATTCGCGCCGTCGTAGTAGCACTGGCCGCCGCATTTATGGATGATATCCGTGATTTCCCTGATGTTCGGATCGAAGAGACCGGCTGTATTCGGATTTGTCAGCATCAGTCCCGCGATCTCGTCGTTGCCTGCACAGACTTCTCTCAGTTTCTCCACATCAACAAGACCCTTATCATCAGAATCAACGTTGATAACCTCCATTCCTGCCATAACAGCGGAAGCCGGGTTTGTACCGTGGGCGGAATCCGGAACGATGATCTTGCGTCTCTGCGTATCTCCGTTCGCCAGATGATAGGCCTTGATCAGCAAAAGCCCCGTAAACTCGCCGTGAGCGCCCGCAGCAGGCTGGAGCGTGAAGTTGCTCATGCCGGTTATAGCCGCCAGCGCGTCCTCAGTTTCCTTCAGAATCTGCAGACAGCCCTGTACTGTTTCCACAGGCTGAAGCGGATGAATCTGAGTGAATCCATCCAGCGCAGCCATCTGCTCGTTGACCTTAGGGTTGTACTTCATGGTGCAGGAACCGAGCGGATAGAAACCGTCGTTTACGCCATGTGCCTTCTTTGCCAGTTCTGTATAGTGTCTGCTCAGATCCACTTCCGCCATTTCCGGCAGATGCA
>CACYBO010000083.1 GCA_902772685.1 uncultured Eubacteriales bacterium
TGTGGATGGAGTAAAGGCCGAGTCGAGCTATGATACCGGCATCACACCGGAGTTCGGTGAGCAGCTGGTGACGCTGTCGACCTGTGCGTACCACACCGATGAGGGACGGATGTACATAGTAGGCCGCCGCGTAGATTAAGCGTATTTGGCAAATATAAGCATTGCTATAGACTAATAGAACGGATGTGATATAATTTATATGTTATTTTATTAACGAATATGAGTTGCGCCGGTATTTACTTCAATATCTTTAGACTTTATCTCAATCAGAAACAGTAAGCATTCAGCGCGCAGCGGAACAGCGAGGTGTTAGCTATGAAAATAATCATCAATCTACGGACTCTCATCTGTATCTGCGTCTTCGCGCTCATGATGGGAGTTTTTCTGATTCCGCAGACTGCGAACGCAGCAGAGGAAACAACCATCTATTGGGCCGTTGATTCCAATCAGAACCTGGTCATCTCCGACCACGAGGTGACGGGAGCGGAACAGGGCAGCTTCCCTTCGAGTACTAGGCTTGAAGTTGATTTTGCAGTTGATTTTGAAAACACTGCTCCTTGGGGCGCAGGTATCAAAACGGTAAAAATCGAAGGAAAGCCTGCCCCGCAAAATACCGATTACTGGTTCTATGGTTGTCCCTATTTGAAAACCATTAATCTCTATGGCCTGGACACATCAAACTGTGTAAGTATGAAGGTGATGTTCTTTCGATCTGGGCCCGAAATCATAGTGCTTGGTCCCGATTGGCATAATCTCCCGAAGGATAGTGAGGATGCAGCATATCTTCCAGATCCGTACATGGTTCAGCAATACAATGGGTCCTTGTATATTCCCGATTATGTTCCATCAGATACGGGAATCAACATTTATTATGTTCTCAACAAACAGCCGCTGAAGAATGATGTGAACGACCTTGAATCTGTTCTCCGTCAAATCAATGCGTTCGATGACATTCAAAATTCCGAGGCCTTGCGGGATGCCACGGAAGATACACTGTTTCAATACAACAGGTTGTCTGACCAGATGAAGTTTTGCGTGCCTGATAATGCCCTTGCCATCCTTCAGGAAACCGTACAGGAGAATTTGCCGGATGGTCTTCCCCGGCAGATCAAGATCAGATGGTCTTCAAAAGATGGTACAAATCTGATTGAGCCGTTTACATTCGATATCCCGTCAGGAGGAATCACTGTTAGCGCTTTTCTCAATGATAATTACGATAAAATCGCCAAACACTTCGCGAAAGAAGGCTATGCACCGTATGCTTCCGACAAATCCATAGGTTATTGGGCGATGCCAACCACTTGGAGATGCTTTGAAGATACTTGGGAAAGGGATTACCCAGATAATGTTCCGAACATGGATCTGAATCTGAATGAGTTTTCATTATTCTATTTCTACTCAGATAAAAAGATCGGTGAGATCGAGTTCACAGTCAGTCCTCTCGTCTGTGGCACTGCGGCCGATACCGTGAAACTCACATGTTCGGAAGAAACTGCATATAATATCGGTCTTGACGGCCCTGATTCCCGGGCAGTGGTGTCAACTTCTCCCGATGACAGGATGGCATGGCCTAATGACTGGGTTAAAGGCGGTCAGGACTACTATATCCACTCAAGTTTCTTCCATTTGTTGGGATATGACTTTAGTGACATGCAGCTCAAGTTTAACGGCGGAGAGCTCGTTAAGGTCACTCCGCGGGGCGGGAACATGGATTACGTCGCAAAAGTCACGGCTGTCCACGACTGGGATGCCGGGAAGGTGACAACGCCTGCGACTGCCACTTCAGAAGGTATCAAGACCTTCACCTGTAAGGGCTGCAGCGAAACTAAGACGGAGGTGATCCCTAAGCTCGATCCATCCAGCGGCGGAACCCCGGGAGCTGATCCGACACAGCAGATGGGAACAGACGGAACGGCCTTCGGACCGGGAGCTTCAGCAGAAGCTGCAGAAGCGGCCATCCTGAAGCTCAAGAGCGACAGCGATCCGAAGGGCACGGTCTTCAACGCCCTCCAGCTCAAGGCATCCAAGACGGCAAAAACCAGTGTCAAACTCACCTGGAAAAAGGCCAAGGGCGCTACAAAGTACGTCCTCTACGCCAACAAGTGCGGAAAGAGCAACAAGTACAA
>CACYBO010000084.1 GCA_902772685.1 uncultured Eubacteriales bacterium
AGAGCCGTACAGCACTTATAAAAAAGTCCTCTTTGAGCCGGTCCATGAGCACAGCTTCACTTACGCTGCAGGTACAGGTGATAATGCTAATAAGATCACAGCCACCTGCGAGGGGAATTTAGATTGCCCGGAGGGCTACAAGACGAATGGAATCACCATCACTCTGAACGCCCCGACTGACCTCACATACGATGGCAAAGCAAAGGCAGCAGCTATCACCGAATATCCTGAAACCGAAGTTACCTGTCTTGCTGAGAAACCCGATATTGCATATTACAAATCCGAAGGCGCGGGCAGCACAACAGTAAGCAGAAATGAACTGACCGGAGCACCAGTTGATGCAGGCGACTATGTGGCGCAGGTGGCATGGGGCGATAATACATCAAGCGCAACAGCAAGCGCACCGTTCAGTATTGCAAAGGCGCCGCTGAAGATTACCGTCAAGGATCAGACCTATACATATAACGGTCAGACGCAGGGCGAAGGCGATCCGGTGTACGATGACCCTGCCGTCATCGCAGAAAAGGTCACTGTCGAAGGTCCGCAGAGCTCCGATCATCTGGCAAACGTGACGCTCACTGGATCGGCGAAAGAAGTCGGCGAATATCCGATCGAGATCACTGGGTACAGAATTGAAGATTCTGAAGGCAACGACGTGTCTGAAGATTACGAAGTAACGACCGTTCCCGGCAAACTGACAATTAAAGAGGGCAAACCGACGCCGAAGCCAACGCCGGCCAAGGTCAGCGGCACGCCGCTGACCACGATGACGGCCGGCAAGACGAGCATGACCGTCGCGTGGGAGAAGGTCGCCGGAGCTGACGGCTATGATGTCTTCTTTTCAAAGTGCGACGGCAAAGGGAAGACCGTCATAAAGAAGGTCAATACGATCAAAGGAAACAGCAAATTCGTATGGAAGAAATCCGGACTGAAAAAGGGCACATCATATAAGGCTTATGTCAAGGCGTATGTCGTGAAGGACGGCAAGAAAAAGTACGTCAAGACCAGCCCGCTCATGCATGCTTACGTGGGCGGACAAACGAAGCATTACACCAACGCAAAGAGTGTGAAGGTGAACAAGACGAAAGTATCAATTGCAAAGGGCAAGACGTTTAATCTGAAGGCGAAGGTGATAAAGCTCAAGAAGGGCAAGAAACTCATGCCGAAGAAGCATGAACCTACACTGCGCTACCTTAGCACAGATAAATCCATCGCGACAGTATCCAAGAAGGGCAAGATCAAAGGCGTGAAGGCAGGCACCTGCTATGTATACGCATACGCCCACAACGGAGTATTCAAGAAAGTAACAGTAACAGTCAAGTAGCAAAGGGACCAAATGAGCAGATTTTTTGTCAATCCCGAGGACATCGGGAACAACCTGATAATAATGAATAATGCGGATGACCTCCATCACATGATGAAGGTTTTGCGCCTCAAAGAGGGCGATGAAGTCGACATCTCAGACGGCGTGGAATGGGAATACCATGCGCGCATCGATAGCATCGGACGTGAGGAAGCACAGCTGCAGATTCTGGACAAGCAGGCTTTTGCATCGGAACCGAAGGTCAAGGTTACTCTGTTTCAGGGCATCCCGAAGCAGGGAAAGATGGAGACCATCATCCAGAAGTGTGTAGAGCTGGGCGTTCATCGGATCGTTCCTGTTTTCATGGACCGCACGGTGGTCGTTGACCGCGGAAAGTTCAGCAAGAAGATCGAGCGCTGGAACCGCGTGTCTGCGGAAGCCGTCAAGCAGTGCCGCCGGGGCATCGTGCCTGCGGTTGACGATGCAATCAGGACTGAGGACATGCTGAAGGACAGCGACAGAACCGGAACACCGGATCTGTTTGAGGAGTTCGATTTGGTACTGTTTCCGTACGAGAACGAGCGCGGCATGACGATCAAGGACGCTCTTCGGAAGGCAGATGCGGAAGAGGGGGAAGCTACAGGCGGCAGACCGGAACGGATAGCTGTCATCATCGGTCCGGAAGGCGGATTCTCCGATGAAGAGGCCGTTGCTATTATTGGTGCCGGCGGCGTATCTGTATCACTCGGGCGGACGATCCTCCGAACGGAGACGGCAGGGATGGCGGCACTCGCCATGATCATGTACGAACTGGAACTGTAAAGACAGCAACGATAGAAGAATAATAGTGAAAAAACATCTGCTCCGGCAGGTGTTTTTTGTATGTGTTCATAGTGACTTGCCGCGCTTTTCGGGATATAATAAATCCATCTGATAATAGCTGATAAACGACGGTCTTTTGCCGCCCTGCGGCGGGGATCATCTGAATGGGGGAGGAGACTGCCAATGAAAAAGACAATTGCAATTCTGCTTTCGCTGATGACGATCTGCCTATTCTCGATTACGGGATGCGGCAACAGCAATGACGCAAGCGGTAATGACGAAGCGGAAGGCGCACAGCTGGGTAAAGTCGAAGCGGATCCGGAAGGGACGGTGATGCCTTTTGCACTGACGATGGGCATCGATAAAGACGGCGTAATCAATTTCACAGAGACAGACGAGTACGCAACATGCGAGAAGTGGGACGCCGGCAGTAAAGAGTTCAGTGAAGCGAAACTGAACAACAAGACGGTAAAAGGAAACTTCGTAAGACTGATCGATGAAGACGGAAACGAGAAAGCGGACAAAGTTCAGGTTGTCGGATTCGATGATTCTTTGGAATACTGGGATGCTGACATGGCCTGGGCGGAAGGTGTCGGAACCGAAGCAGAACCGGCTGTTGATGATGAAACCGGTCTGGAGGTCTATGGAGATGAGTCGACCATCCCATACGGTGAGCGGCTGCTGGGAGGATTCGGAATCGAGGACTACTGCGGAACCGATGATTTCGAAAACAGTGACAAAATCACCTATTGGACGGATAACGACTACTATAACACAGTTTCCTCGGATACTTTGACGATACTGCCGGGTTACAAAACATATCTGCAGCCGAACGGATGGTCTTGTGGTTGCTGTTCAGCGCTGAGTGTGCTGGAATGGTACGGCATGCGCAACAACCTCAACGATGTTGATTTGGGTATGCTGAGAGAAACCTGTGAACTGGAAGTCGGAACCGATGTCAAGTATCTGCAGAATGCATTTGAGAATCTGACAAAGCTGGGACTCACAGGAGGATGGACGTTCCAGTCCTCTATCGAGGAACCGGACAAACTCTATGATTCGAAGTGGATCCAGAGTGAACTCAAGCAGGGACATCCGATTATGGTCGAATGGAATCCGTTCGGATGGCATTGGCAGACGATTATCGGCTATGACAACATGGGAACGGAAGACACACTCGATGACGTTTGCATTATGATGGATTCGTATGACACCACTGACCAGGACAATAATGGTTATTATGTAGAGCCTTATGAGCGGCTGGCATATGGAACCTGTACATCCTTCTATGACGAAAAAGAAGGATCAAAAGAAGTCGGCACTGTAACGGGAACCCAGTTCCTGGTCGCTGTTCCTGATGAATGGGAGTATGAACAGGAAAAGGGCGAAGGGATTGCTGCCGACAAGTCCAATAAGGCGGACTTTACGGATGACAACAAGATGTCCTACGGCAAGACTGCGGAAGACATCAAGAAATACTATTCCGACGCTATTGAAGACGGAACGATTGAAAGTCTTGGAAGCAATGGACTTGGAGGCGCTGCCGAAGAAGGTTATGAGCGTTCCGGAGACCATAATTACTCCCCGTATTATAAGTTCTTTGACTTCTACAATATGGAAGATTCCGATACAATGCACATGCTTACCCATTTCCAGACGCTGCAGCAGTCAAGTGAGTTCAGCTGCGGCGGCGCGGCTGCGGCTATGGTCACCAATTGGTTCGGTAAGAACGAAGGTGAGACCGATATGTCACTGATGCACGCCAGACAGGGTGGGAAACTTGAAGCGACTTATCTGGACGGAATGGAAGAGATCTTTACGTATATGAACGATACCTATGGTCAGGACTGGGTATGGGTGGACAGCAAAGACCTGAAGAACCCTGACGGCGAAGTCGATGCAGAAGGTGAAGAAAACTATGTGGGCGACTACTGCCTGCAGGCAGGTACACTGGAAGACTGGCCTGGCCTGATTCCATATCTCCTCGACAATGATATTCCGATTATGGTCGGATGGGATGAATGGGGCGGACACTGGCAGGTCGTTATCGGGTACGATGATATGGGCACCAAGGAAAAGACGGAAGACGACGTGATTGTTCTGGCGGATCCGTATGACACTACCGACCACAACCAGGACGGCTATTACCTCGAGGGATTTGAACGTCTCGTATACGGATTCTACTCGAGCTTCGAAGATAAATACAGACACAATGATTTCATCGCGGCATTCCCGAAGGAAGGTCATGAAGATGTGATTGAAGCACTGGGAATTGAACAGTAAGACATGGCTGAAGAAATCGTAAGAATCGGGGACACCCCATTAAGCATCAGCACATATTCCGTGGAGAGCAAGCCGACGAAGAAAAATCCGGCAGGCACACTGGAAATCATTTTCTGCCTGAAGGGCAGCGTCAGGTTCACCTACGCCTATGAGGATTTTGGCCTCCAGGCGGGGGAGTTCATCGCGGTTGACAGGGACGCCTACTATCTCTATAAGGGCAAAGATAATCTGTGCGTTTCATTTATCATTGATTTGATGCGGTATGAGGAGAAGTATCCGTATATCAAAGATATGCTCTTTGTATGCGAAGGGCTTTCTGAGGGAACAACAGAGTATCCGCAATATCTGTATGACAGACTCAAAGGATTGCTGATTTCCGCCCTCAAGGAGATTACGGAAAAGTGCAGAACAGACGTCATTGATATCATCACAGGGCATATTGTGGACCTGTTTGTCAACCATTTTGACATCGCCTTCTTCCACTACGGAAGTCAGGATATTGATTTGCAGATTCTCGAGCGGCTCAATAAGATCAACACATACTGTATCGAGCATATTCAGGACAAGATTCAGCTGGAAGATCTATCCGATGAAATGGGCCTCTCCAAAGGATATATTTCCGAAATGATGAGGAAATACAGCCCCGGTTTTCTGAACATGCTGATGTATCTCCGTGCGAACGCATCGGAGAAGTATCTGATGGATACGGATCTGACCATTGTCGAGATTTCCGAGCTGTGCGGTTTTTCGGATCCGAAGTATTACTATTCCGCATTCAAAAGATGGTATCTCTGCACGCCGCGCCAGTTCCGGGAGAGATTCAACAAAAGCATCCCGAGGGAGATAGACTATCTTGACGTCAAAGAGAGCAGTGAGGTAATCGACGAGATGCTCGTTGAACACTATAGAGAGCTGTTTCTCAGATAGACAATTCAAAGAATATGCGATTATACAAACAATCAACATGAAAAAAGCAATAATATTGCCGATTTCATGTTGATTTTTTAATATCCAACAATAAAAGGTCGTTGTTATGGAAACGTCATGCAGGTAAACTTTATTTAAGTAAAGTAACTGCAGTTATCTGTGCCTGCGGTTGGAGAGCCAGGCCCACAGGACGATGATGCCTCCGAGCAGGAAGAGCACAACGGCTTTGTTCTGCGGCACGTTCCCTATCATTCCGAGTGCAACGAGCACACCGAAGATCAGAACACAGATGCCGAGTCCGCCGCAGATGATGTTTACAACTTTATAGATATCCATTCGTCTAAACCTTTCCTGAGGTATTCTTCATTCCAAGTGTACCATATGTCAGGGAAGATATGAATCATTACATTTTATAAATCAGTTTTATCAGGAGGAAAAGACATGAACGAATTACAAAACCAGGGCGAACTCAAACGGACCCTAGGCTTGCCTCTTCTGATCGGTTTCGGTCTGGCCTATCTGGCACCGACAGTAGTATTCAACTACTACGGCATCTGGACAGCAGACTCAGGAACCGGCGGGCACTATCCGTTAGCACTTCTGATCGCCACCGTGCTGATGACCTTTACGGCATACAGTTACACCAGGATGGTAAAAGAGTATCCGACGGCGGGTTCGGCATACGTCTATGTAAACAAGTCCGTACAGCCGCATATCGGATTCCTGACCGGCTGGGTCATGCTGCTCGACTATCTGCTCCTGCCGATGGTCTGCTACCTGCTGATCGGAATCTACGTCAATGAATACTTCCCGGCACTGCCTGTATGGGTTATCGTAGTAGGATGCGCGGCCTTGGGTGCCATCTTTAACATCGTCGGTGTGAAAACAGCGTCCATCATCGACTCGATCATCATTGCAGCGCAGATCATTTTCACAATTGTTACGATCATCCTCTGCATCATGTATGTGTGCGGGACGGACGGATTAACCTTATTCAGTTCAAGGGCCATCATCAATCCGGATACATTTGATACAACAGCCGTGCTGAATGCAGCTGCTATTCTGTGCGTATCATTTGTCGGATTCGATGCTGTCACCACAATGGCTGAGGAGACAAAAGACCCGGATAAGGTCATGACACCTGCCATCATGGGCGTCTGCGTCGGTGCAGGTATCATGTTCTTTATTACAGCCTATGCACTTAACGTTGCATGGCCGGATGCACATACGATGATCGAGGACCCGGATGTTGGTATTTACGAGTTTTATCCTGCAATCGGATACAGCTGGGCTGCTGACGTCTTCTTCGTCGTCGACGAGTTCGCGTCCTTCGTATGCGCCATGGCTGGTATGGGCGCGGTATCCAGAATCCTCCTCGGCATGGGTCGTGATAACATCCTGCCGAAGAAGTTCTTCGGATCGGTTTCGAAGAAGTGGAATACGCCGGTCAAGAACATCATTCTCGTATCGATCATCGGCTGCACAGGCATCTTCTATGCTGACAACCTCATCGGTGCTGCAGAGCTGGTATCCTTCGGATGCATCCTCGGATTCATCATGGTAAACCTCTCCGTAGTCCTGCACTTCTACAAGCAAAAGGGACTTCGCGAAGGCGCAAAGAACAAGATCATGTACCTGATCGTTCCGGGAATCGGAGCGGTGGCTCTGGCGATCGCATTCATCTTCGTCGGCAAAGGCGCCAAGATCCTCGGCTGCATCTGGCTGCTGATCGGTTTGGTTTATCTGGCCGTCAAGACCAAGGGCTTCAAGGAACTGCCGCCTGAGATGACCTTTGAAGAGTAATATCATGCAAAGGCATACAAAGCTGAAAAGAGGCGAAAACTGATGAAACTTGAAATAAAGGATATCCCGGAACACATCGCCTATACGGCGGAGTACGATGTGGATTGTTATGATGACTTCTTTGATTTCGAGGCCGGTACCAACAGTCTGCAGAATCTGGAAGACCTGATGCATGAAGAAAATCCAGACGTGGTTGTTCCGGAGATTCCGAACGATTATAATTATTTTACCCATCCTGCGGGAGTCATCCCGGAAGGCAGGATGCACATCCACTATTACGACATGGTGGACCGCAAAGGCAAAGACAACCCGGATGGCAAGTACCGTTTCGTGACGGTACCTGCCGTCAAAGCGGCGACCATGTTCTGGGAAGGACCGAACAGGACGATTCCCGAAGGCATTGCCCGTGCTTTTGCATTGATTGAAGAAGCGGGTCTGGAGATTGCCGGCGATACGAGGACCAGCGCGATCCACGGCCCGTGGGACAGAGAAGATGAAGCGGAATACCTGATGGAGATTCAGGTGCCTGTAAAATGACAGGAGGAATTATGGCAGCAGATAAAATACTGATCAACGGACGTTTTTATACAGAAAATCCGGATATGCCGTGGGCGGAGGCTGTCGCTATTGAAGGCAGAAACTTCACATATGTTGGAGACAACGAAGGCGCGAAAGCTTTTGCAGGAGAAGGAACAGAGGTTGTTGACATGGCCGGCAAAACGATCATTCCGGGTTTGCTGGACGGACACACCCACCCATCGACCGTCTCAAAGACTTACTGGTTCGTCAGAGGACCGCTGACATTCGACAGGGACGAGTTGATGGCGAACATCAGAGAGTACGCAGCCAAGTACCCGAAGGAAGTGAAACCGTATTTCTATTACGAGAGTTACTTCACGGAAACCTTCGGTCCGGAAGGTCCGAACAAGGCGGATCTGGATGAGATTATCAATGACCGGCCTGCGCGTATTCAGGACTTCGGCGACCATGCTTGCTGGTACAATTCCGTTGCCCTTGAGATGCTCAAAGGCGAGGATGGGAAACCGCACAGCGAGAGCCCGATCGGCGAACCGGAATTCAAACAGGATGAGAACGGCGACTACACCGGATGGTGTCTGGAGGGCGTCATTGAAGGGGATACTGGCATTTTTGACGCAATCGGCTGGAAACCGGAATCCATCATGAACGACGAGATGTCAAAACCATTGTTTGATTTCTTCCGGCAGTACGGCGTCATGTGCATGATGGATGGCTTCACGGAAGGCGACGAGAACTTCCAGTACATCTATGATCTGGACAAGGCCGGAAAGCTGGGCATGTACTACGAAGGCGCGTCGATTCTGGGCGAAGTTGCAGATCTGGAGGAATCCATCGCGACCCTGCGCAAGTGGCAGGAAAAGTTCACGACGGATCACATCCGCTGCAACACGATCAAGTTCTTTATCGATGGAACCAACGAGATGGGCGACTGCCTGAGCACAGAGCCGTTCCATAACGATCCGACCGGGACGAACTGCGGACATGCCTACGCGACGATGGAGGAGATGCGGGACGTTCTCGTCAGACTGAACGCGGAGAAGATCGACTTCCACGTGCACACCATCTGTGACGGGGCCTTCCGCCTCATGTGTGACGCGGTCGAAGAAGCCCAGAAGATCTGCGGCGACGACTGGTGTATCAAGGTGTGTCTGGCCCACTGCGAGATCATCCACCCGGACGATATTCCGCGAGTGAAACAGCTCGGCATCTATATCGACTACTCGACCCACTGGGCGGGCGGCTACTTCGGCGAAGGCGCTATCCCGTTTCTGGGACAGGAGAGATGGAACACCATGCATTCCTTCCACAAAGTCATTGCGGACGGCGGCAAGGTCGGCTTCTCCAGCGACGTATTCAGCTATGCCGAAGCCGTTCGGGCAAATCCAATGCTGGGCATGCAGGTTTCCATGACCCGTGTTGACCCGTGGATTCCGCTCGACCCGGAGAAGTATCCGGGAAGCGTCCGTCCGCCGGTTGAGGCAAAGCTCACCCTTGAGCAGCTTCTGTACGGCTATACAGTGGTCAACGCCGAGAGAATGCGTCTGGATGATATCATGGGATCCATCGAAGCAGGCAAGAGAGCCAATCTGGTCGTCTTCGGAGAGGATATCTTCGAACACGCCCGCATGTCGCCGGAGGACTTCGGTGACATCGCTCCGGAATGCACCTACTTCGAAGGCGAGGAGCGCCACATCGTCAGCGAACTGAAAGTCGACAGAAGCTGACAGGCCGCAGAATGACATCGGATTGACAGGACTGCGATTGACCGGGCCGCGTCCGGATAGCGGCTGAGCGCCGTGCGAATCGCGCTCATATAGCATGAAATGAAGTATCACATCCACGCCGGCATCTAAGATGCAGGGTAGATGTGATACTTTTTTATTGTTCGGCTGTGTATTATAATAAACGCGTTATGAAGATTGCATTTCACACATTAGGCTGCAAAGTGAATCAATATGAGTCGGAAGCCATGGCGCAGATGTTCCGGGAACGCGGACACGAGATCGTCAATGAGCGCGAGTTCGCCGACGTTTATGTGATCAACACGTGCACGGTCACGGCTATCGCAGATAAGAAGTCCCGCCAGTACATCCGGCGGATGAAGCGGGTCAATCCGGAGAGTATCGTCGCGGTCACAGGCTGCTACTCCCAGATCAAACCGGACGAGGTAGGAGAGATCGACGGCGTTGATATTGTGACAGGCACCAATGAGAAGAGCACATTGATCCGTTACGTTGAGGAACTGGCAGACAGACGTGCCGGGGAGCTGGCAGACAGATGCTCAGCGGAACCATTCAGGGCGGTCCTGCCTTATGAGAATCTCAGCTCATTTGACGAAATGGGCGTTGTGTCCAGTACAGAAAACCGCACCCGGGCGTATATCAAAATCCAGGAAGGGTGCAACCGGTTCTGCTCCTATTGCGTGATTCCGTACGCCAGAGGCCCTGTGAGAAGCAGGCCGCTGGACAGGATTGTCGAGGAAGCAAAGGCATTAATCGCCGATGGATGCAAGGAGCTGGTTCTGACGGGCATCAATACGGCCCAGTACGATATGGAGGGCAGGAACCTCTACGCTGACCGGATTGGGGAAGAGTCCGCTGAACCGCCTCGTGATGCTGCAGTGACTGACGCGGTCTTCGGCGTCGAAAAGGCCATCGCCGCTATCAACCGCCTCCCGGGGGATTTCAGAATCCGGCTGAGCAGTCTGGAACCGGCCGTCGTCAACTCGGATTACGTGAAGAGACTGTTCAAATACGATAAGCTTTGTCACCATTTGCATATGTCCGCCCAGAGCGGAAGCGATAAGATACTCAAGGCTATGAACAGACCGTATTCTCTGGAGCAGTACTACGACATGGTTAATGCGCTCTTTGAATTTGATGACTGTTACGGCATCTCTACGGATATCATTGTGGGGTTCCCGGGGGAAAAGGAGCAGGACTTTGCAGAGAGCTGCAGACTGGTCAGCGAATGCAGCTTTTGCAGAACACACATCTTCAAGTATTCGAAGCGGCCGATGACAAAAGCGGCTGAGATGAAGAATCAGGTAGCGCCTCAGGTCAAAAACAGGAGAAGCGATGATCTGGAGAAGGCCGCCGCGGAGGCTGCGGAAGGATTCTATCAGATCAATCTTGCCGCCGCGGAAGAGGGCAGAACAGAGCGCGTGCTGATCGAGGAGATCGTAGACAGACCGTCAGGAACATATCTGACCGGGTACACCGGGAATTATATCCGTGCATATATCGATGTCGGAGCGGGCAATCCGTCGCGGATTGATCCGGCGGACAGGGAGCGTTTTCTCGATCAGTTCGTAACGGTCCGGCTTACGGAAATAGCCAATGACGGAATGGTGGCTGTTGTGGTATAATCGAGTCGCCATTAAGAATGAAAGGAGCAGATCAATGAGTGATTGTTTATTCTGTAAGATCATAGAAGGAGAGATTCCTTCCAATAAAGTATACGAAGACGATAAAGTTCTTTGTTTCCACGATGTTGACCCGCAGGCGCCGGTACACTGCCTGCTCATCCCGAAGAAACACATCGCTTCAATCGATGATGTGTCGGAAGAAGACGCGGACATCCTTGCTTACCTGATGCTGAAAGTCAAGGATGTTGCGGCGGAGCTGGGTCTGGAGAACGGATACAGAGTCGTCATAAACTGTGGCGAGGACGGACTGCAGACAGTGCAGCATCTGCATCTGCACATCCTCGGAAAGAGGAAACTCGCATGGCCTCCGGGCTGATGAAAAAACCACTTGCAATAGCTGTTCAACGAATGTATAATAACTGACGTTGCAGGATGACCTTTGTCATTAAGACAAGGACCGTTTTCAAGACGAAAATACTATAATAGTCAGGAGGTGAAACGGGAATGGCACAGGTAATCGTAAGAGAAAATGAAAGCTTAGAAAGTGCTCTGAAGAGATTCAAGAGATCATGCG